>VBOS01000422.1 GCA_005893185.1 Candidatus Eiseniibacteriota bacterium | reverse complement strand
CTCGGCCGCGATCAGCGCGCTCTCACCGCTCGTGATCACGTCGTCGAGGATCGCGACCCGCCTGTGGCCCGCCAGATTCCCCTCGACCTGGCCCCGCAGGCCGTGATCCTTCGTGCTGCGCCGCACCAGGAACCCCTCGATCGGGTGGGCCTGCTCGGCACTGTAAAGCATGAGCCCCGCCACCAGCGGATCGGCGCCCAGGGTCAGCCCCCCCACCGCCGTCACCTTGTCGGGGAGCAGGATCTCGTAGAACATCTTCGCGATCATGCGCAGCCCTTCCGGGTGGAGGCTGGTCTTGCGGACGTCAATGTAGTAATTGGACGTGGCCCCTGAGCTGAGGACGAATTCCCCGAACCGCATCGAGCGGTCGAGCAACATCTGGCGCAGGCGGTCCCGTTCGGTCTTTTCCATGTTCTCCCGCAGGAACGTGGCGCGCGCAGCGCAGGGGAGGGCGCCGGGCCACGGCCACCGAGTTTGCCCGCCCCCCAGCGAACAAGTCAAGCGCAGCGCGGCTTCCGTGGCCGCCCGGATGCGCAGCTCGGATCGTGCTTGACCGGTCTTCCAGGTGCTCCCTAGACTTGAATTGCGTGCGGGCGGCCGGGGCTGATCGCGCGCACCACGAATGACTCCATCGCGCCCGTCTCTTCTCGTCCTTGGGTTCGCCCTGTTCTCGGCGGGCCAGGCCCAGGCATTGAACCTGCCGGTGCGCTACCCCGACCGCGAAGCGATCACGGCACCCTCGTATCGCGGCGACGCGCTCCTCATCACCCTCACTCCCGCTGCGTCGCGGCAGGCGCGGATCGCGCGCCCCGCCGGAGCAGGCGAGAGCGCGCTGCCGGCGGCGCGCTCGCTTGGGCTTCCTGCCGTCGACCGCATCGCCCAGGCCATGCGCGGCGCGCGATTCCAGCGCGTCTTTCCCGGTGAGAGCCCGCCGGCAGCGGGTAGCGACGAACCCGATTTCGGCGCGTTCTTCCGAGTCTTGCTGCCGACTGGAACCGTGCTCGAGGACGCGCTCGAGCGCTTCCGGACGCTGCCCGAAGTCGCTGCGGCCGAACCGATCGCCGTGCTGCAGGGCTCCACGACACCGCACGATTCGCTGTGGGCGGAGTCGTGGTGGTTTCAGCAGACCCCGACCGGCGGGGTCCACGCTCCCGAGGCGTGGGACATCACGACGGGTGACACATCGATCGTGGTCGCGATCATCGACAGCGGCGTGGAGCTCGATCACCCCGATCTCGGCGGCACCGAGCTCGGGCTGCGCGGGCAGCTGTGGACCAACTGGGCGGAGGCGGGCGGAATTCCCGACTACGACGACGACGGCAATGGGTACGTGGACGACGTCGCGGGGTGGGACTTCGTGGACCTCACGACGGACACGGGCGTGACCGATGGCGAGGACTGGGCGACTCCGGATAACGACCCCAGCGACTTCTCGGGACACGGCACCCGAGTCGCGGGGCTCGTGGGAGCGATCACCAACAACGAGATCGGCGCATCCGGAACGGCCTGGAAGGTGCGGCTCATGCCCCTGCGCGTCATGTGGTCGGGGAGCTCGCTGGTGAGCTGCGGGGTGACCCTGGTGGACATGTCCTACGCGGCGGCGGCGATCTGCTACGCGACGCGGATGGGCGCGAGCGTGATCAACTGCTCCTTCGCGACCACGAACGAGGGCGATCTCTTCGCCGCCGCCACCGCTGCGATTCGCGCCGGCGTCACGATCGTGTGCGCGGCGGGCAACACCGGTCAGCTTCACGAGCTCCAGAGCCGCGACGACGTGCTGGCCGTCGGGTCCAGCGACGTGTACGACCAGGTCAGCTCCTTCTCGCTCGTGGGCGACTTCGTGGATCTCGTGGCGCCGGGCGAATCGATCGTCTCGACGTCCGTCCTTCACACCGACCCGATCTTCGGCTGCATCGTTCTCGGATCCGGCTACGAGGATGGGGGAGGCACGTCGTATTCTGCGCCGCTGGTTTCGGGCACCGTGGCCCTGGTTCAGGCGAGGCGCCGGGCGCTGGGCCTGGCTCCGCTCGGAGCGCAGACGATGGTGTTTCGGATACGCGAGAGCGCGGACGACATCAGCGCAGCCAACCCGGGCTTGACCGGATACGGGACGGGACGGCTCAACATGCTGCGCGCGCTCACCAACCCTCCGACTTCGTACGCGCGGCGCGGGGTGGGCGCTGTGAACGGGCCGGCGGTCGTGCTCTCGACGCGCTCGGGGCGCCCACGCATGGTGTTCACGACGCTCGAACGCAAGGTGGTGATGCTCGACGCGCAGACCGCGGACACGATCGCGACCGCCGCGATTCCGGCCGCTTCCGCCCGGCAGCTCGCGTCCGCCGACATGGGCGGCGGCTACGGCGTGTGCTTCTTCGCGGGCCTGCAGAACGGCAAGGTCGCAGGCTTCGACGCCGGGCTCGCCCCGCTTCCCGGCTGGCCGGTGGCGGGCGCGGGCCCCTTTCACCGGATGGATGGAGGCCCGGCGCTGGGCGATCTCGACGGCGACGGCGTGCTCGAGGTCGTGTGCGGCTCGGACGACGGCGGCATCTGGGCGTGGCACATGAACGGCACGCTGGTCAGCGGATTCCCGGTCTCGAGCGGGACGCAGTCGCTGAGCGGGCCGGTGGCGCTCGGCGACCTCGACGGGCAGCCGGGGGTCGAGATCGTGGCCGCGAACCGGGACGGCCATCTTCACGTGTTCCTCGGGGACGGCAACGAGATGCCGGGCTGGCCGGTCGCGGTCGTGGGGACGGGCGCCCCCATTCTCCTGGCGCTCGGACGCGAGACCGTGCCGACGGTGGTCGTGCCAGCTGGGAGCACGGTGAAGGGATACTCGGCGGGCGGCGTTCCGCGCTTCAATTTTCCCTGGAGCGGCACGGCCCAGGACGCAGCCGCCGGCGATCTCGACGCCGACGGCGTAGACGAGATCGTGGTTGCGTTCTCCACCCCCAACAAGATCGTGGCGCTCGACTCGCTCGGCAGCCTGGTCCTCAACCGGGGCTGGCCGTATGACCTCGCGGCGGCGCCCGCGGGGCCTGTGCTGGTCGGGCCGCTGCAGCCGGGTCCCGCGCTCGGCGTATACGTCTACGCGGGGGCGACCCAGGTGGCGCTCAGCGACTCCGCGGTGGCGCTGCGCGAGTTTCCGAAGCCGGGTGGGGCGGGCGTCAGCCCGACGCTGGCTGAGCTGGACGGCGACGGGCGCACCGAGCTGATCGCGGGCACCCAGGACTCGGTGCTCTACGTGTACGATGCCGGCCCCAACACCTGGGGCTCGGGCAACAACCCGTGGGGAACGCAGCGCGCCAACTTCGCGCGCACCGGGAACCGGCTCTACGCCCCGCCGATTGGCACGCTGGACGACCTTCCACCACAGGCGGCCGCAAGCTTCCGCGCCGACTCGATCGCCGGCGGTCAGCTGGGCCGCGCGCTACCAGATCCAGATGACGACCCGCAGCGCCACCCTCGGCGACTTCGCGAGCGGTGCGCTCTTCGATCCGCCGGCGCCTGACACGGCCGGAACCCTGCAGCGGTTCCCGGTCGCGCGTCTGTCCCCCGGCACGCGCTACTACTTCGCGATCCGCACGCGCGACCACTCCGGGAACTGGAGCGCGACATCGAGCCTCGTCGTCAACACGCCGCCCGGCCGCCTGCGGCCCCCGCGACCGGAGGGGGGACGGCCCGAGATCGTGACGCGAATCGAACCGGGACGGCTGCCGGTCGCGCTCGAATGGCACGCGCCCGAGATCGCGGGAGCGGGCGCGCGCGCGATCGAGGTCTACGACGTGAGCGGCCGCCGGCTGCGGCGCTTCGGGCTGGGCGCGGGAGCGGACGGAGTGTTGAGCTGGGACGGAAGGGACGAGAGCGGCCACCGGCTTCCCGCCGGGCTCTACTTCGCGCGCCTGACTAGCGGTTCCCTTCGCGCTCAGGCGCGCGTCGTGCTCCTTCCCTGAGCACGAAATGCGGTGGGGCGGCGCCATGAACGAGCGGAAGCTCTGACGCCTGCCACGACCTTTGCCCCGGTTGCAATCGAGGTGCCATGGAGCGGAACTCGAACGAAACAGCTCAACTGATCGCGCGGCAGCGTGATTAGCTCACCGTCCGGGGCGGAGACCGAGGCCGGGAACCGCTGCGGGCCGTGCGCGATGCAACGACCCGTGCGCGGGCCGTTGCAGGCTGCTGAGCGCCGCCGAGGCAGCGGAGGTAGGCGGAGTGGGGCGGCCCTGCTCGCCGCCGGCCTCGTGGCGTGGCGCCTGGCGTGCGCGGACGACCCGGTTCCGCTCGAGGCGCCGAGCGCCGCCGCCCCCGAGAGCGCGATGACCGCTGCGGGGGCGGCGAGCACGGATGGAAGCGCGGGCGGAGGGCCGGCCGCGCCGGGCGCTTCACCGCACGGCGGTGCTGCGCGCGCGCGCCCGGCGCCTTTCTTCTCGGCGCTCGCGCGCCCGCCGCTCGATCCTCCGCTCACCATCAACGGCGGCTTCGGCGAATATCGCCCCGGCCACTTCCACGCCGGCGTGGATCTCGGCACAGGCGAGCGCGTCGGCAAGCCGGTTCACGCGCCGCTCGCGGGCTGGATCGCGCGCGTGCGCACTTCGGGTATTGGCTACGGGCGTTCGCTCTACCTGCAGGCCCTCGACGGACGCTTGCTCCAGTTCGGGCACCTGGACGCGTTCGCCGAGCCGATCGCGAGCGCCGTCGCAGCGGTTCAGGACTCGAGCGGGCAATACGAGCAGGATCTGTGGCTCGAGCCGCGCCGCTACCCGGTGAGCGCCGGAGACGTGATGGCGTGGACCGGGGAAAGCGGCGCGGGTGGGCCGCACCTCCACTTCGAGGTGCGGCGCGGTGACACGGCGTACAACCCGTTCCGAGCCGGACTCGTGGTCCGGGATGCGACGGCTCCCACGATCGAGTCTCTGACGCTCGAGCCGCTCGACGAAGCGTCCTTCGTCGAGCGCTGCGCATCGCCCTACACGCTGCGCTTCGGCGCGCGGCGGGACACGCTGCGGGTCGAGGGCCGGGTGCGCGCGGTGGTGAGCGCATTCGACGGGGCCGGTCCGGGGGCGCGGCGCATCGTGCCGTGGTCGCTGGCCGTGGAATTCGGCGGGCGGACCATCGAGTGCCGCTTCGACAGCCTGTCGTGGGCGACCGACATGTCCGAATGCGAGTACGTCTTCGATGCGGGACGGATCGTGGGCGGGAGAGGGCTCGTGCCGTGGGCGCCGGCGGGATTTCGCCCGCGGGTGATGGTGTGCGCCGTGCCGCGCGATCAGGAGGCTGGCACCATCGTCGTGCGTCCCGGCGACGCGCCGCGGCCGCTCAAGATCGTGGCGCGCGACGCCGCGGGTCTCGCGACCACGCGCACCGTCGTGCTGCGCCCGCCGCGCGCCTCCTCGCGCGGGCCCGACACCACGCGCGCGGGCGGGCTCGGGGGCACGGTGGCGGCGGCGGAGAGGTTCGAGTTCGCGGCGCTTCCGGGAGGCGGCTGGCGCGTCGTGTACCGTGGCGCGCCCCGCGGCAGCCGGGGCGTGAGGTTCGAGCTGGGCGAGGATGGTGCCGCCGCTTTCGTGGCGAGCACACGCGGCGCCGAGTGGGCGGTCGTGATCCCGGCCACGGCCTGGCAATCGCCGTGGCATGTGAGGGGTCGCGACGCGTCCGGCCTCGAATGGAGCGAGCAAGGGCCGTCGCTCGACTTCGGCGATGATGCGTCGTACGCGGCGCGCGACGCGCAGAGCGGCCGCGGCGCGCGGGGCTTCCGCTGGTCGCTGCCGCGCGACGCGCGCTTCGAGCCCGACGCGATCGCGGAGAACCTGCGCCCGGCGCCTGAGACCGCGCCGCCGGAGCTCGCGCGGGTCGCGATCGCAGGCCGGCTGGAGCCCGAAGAGCTGGCGCTGCGCCGCCCGGTCCACGTCGCGCAGTCGCTCTTAGGTTTGCGCGACACGGCGCACGTCGGACTCTACCGCCACGATCCGGACGGCTGGAGCTGTCTCGCAGCTCGGCCGGAGCCCGGTGCAGCGGAGATCGCGGCGGATTCGCGGCGCCTCGGCACGTTCGCGCTCTACGCGGACACGCTGGCGCTGGCAGCTCGAAGCGGTGCTCACAGATGCGGGGAGCGGCGTGGATCCGCGCGCGAGCGCATTCGAGGTCGACGGTGCGCGGGTTCCGTCGGAGTGGGATGCCGAGGAAAACACGCTGCGCTGGCGGCCGCGCGTCCCGCCTGCGCCGGGCACGCATCGCTTCACGGTCGTGGCCGCCGATCGCGCGGGGAACGTGGCGCGGTCATCCGGGACCTTTGTGCTAGATTGAGCGCCGAGCCTTTCCGGGCACCGCAGGGCCGAGCGACGCGCAGAACGCGCCATGAACCACGCCGACTTCGTCCACCTCCACAACCACAGCGACTACTCGCTCCTCGACGGCGCCAGCCCGATCCCGCGCATGGTCGAGCGAGCGGCGGAAATGCGCATGCCCGCCCTCGCGCTCACCGATCATGGCTCGCTGTTCGGCGCGGTGGAGTTCTACCAGGAGGCGCGCCGGGCCGGCGTCAAACCGATCGTGGGGATGGAGGCCTACGTCACCCGCGGCAACCGCCGCGAGCGGACGCGCGACACCGCCCACCATCTCGTGCTGCTCGCGCGCGACGAGCAGGGCTTCCGGAACCTGATGCGGCTCTCCTCCTTCGCGTTCCTCGAAGGCTTTTATTACAAGCCGCGTGTGGATCACGCGCTGCTCGCCCAGCACGCGGCGGGGCTGCTCGCGCTCTCCGCCTGCCCCAAGGGCGAGGTGGCATCGGACCTGGTCGACGACAACGAGGAGCGCGCGGCGCAGACCGCGCTCATGTACCGCGACATGTTCGGCGCGGAGAACTACTTCCTCGAGGTCCAGAACCACGGGCTCGAGATCGAGGACAAGATCCGCGAGCGGATCGCGTCGCTCGCGCGCCGGTCCGGGATCCCGAGGGTCGCCACCAACGACTGCCACTACCTGCGCCACGAGGACGCGGACGCCCACGACGTGCTGCTCTGCATCCAGACCGGCAAGACCGTGGACGACGCGAAGCGCATGCAGATGAACACCGACCAGCTCTTCTTCCGCTCGCCGGAGGAGATGAAGGCCGCGTTCGACGGGGACCCGGAGGTGATCCACAACACGCTCGCGGTGGCCGAGCGCTGCAACCTCCAGCTCTCCTTCGGCCGGCCGCTCCTCCCGGAGTTCCCGCTTCCGCCGGGAGCGGCGGACGCCGAGGACTACCTGCGCACGCTGGCGCGCACGGAGCTCTCGCGGCGCTTCCCGGGCGGTGGGGCCGCCTATGCCTCGCGCCTCGAGTACGAACTCGACGTGATCTGCCGCATGGGCTTCGCGTCCTACTTCCTCATCGTCCGCGACTTCATCGCCTACGCGCGCGAGCGTGGCATCGCGGTGGGGCCGGGCCGCGGCTCGGTCGCGGGCTCACTCGTCGCCTACGTGCTGCGCGTCACCGACATCGATCCGATCCAGCACGGGCTCATCTTCGAGCGCTTCCTCAACCCCGAGCGCGTCTCGATGCCCGACATCGACATCGACTTCGACGACTTGAGGCGCGGCGAGGTGATCGAGTACGTGAAGCGCAAGTACGGCGACGGCAACGTCACGCAGATCATCACCTTCGGAACGATGGGAGCGAAAGGCGTTGTGCGCGACGTGGGCCGCGCGCTGGGGATGGCCTTTGCCGAGGTGGATCGCATCGCGAAGCTGGTGCCGGACGGGCTCAACATGACGCTCGAGCGGGCGCTCGAGCTCTCGCCCGACCTCAAGAACCTGCCGCAGCGCGGCGGTCCCTATGCCCGGCTTCTGAAGAGCGCCCGCGCCCTCGAAGGGCTCGCGCGCCACGCCTCGACGCACGCGGCCGGCGTGCTCATCACGCCCGGCCCCCTGCTCGACTACGTGCCGCTCTACCGCCAGAAGGACGAATCGATCACGACCCAGTGGGACATGAAGGCGGTGGAGAAGGCCGGGCTCCTCAAGATGGACTTCCTCGGCCTGCGCACGCTCTCCGTGTTGCAGCAGGCGGTGGGTCGGATCGCGGAGCAGGGCGGTCCGGCGCTCGACCTGCTCGCGCTCCCGATGGACGACGCGACCGCTTACGAGGTGTTCCAGCGCGCCGACACCGTCGGCATCTTCCAGTTCGAATCGAGCGGCATGCGGGATTACCTGCGTCAGCTCAAGCCCTCGGTCTTCGAGGACCTGGTGGCGATGAACGCCCTCTATCGTCCGGGTCCGATGGAGCACATCCCGTTCTTCATCGACTGCAAGCACGGCCGGCAGGTCGCGCGCTACGAGCATCCCGACCTCGAGCCGATCCTCCACGGCACCTACGGCGTGTTCGTCTACCAGGAGCAGGTGATGCAGGCGGCGAACGTGCTCGCGGGCTTTTCGATGGCTCAAGCGGACGAGCTCCGCCGCGCGATGGGGAAGAAGAAGCCCGAGGAAATGGAGGCCAAGCGCGCGCAGTTCGTCGAGGGCTGCCGAAAGAAGCGGATTCCCGCGGCGAAAGCGGAAAAGATCTTCGCGACGATGGAGAAATTCGCGGGCTACGGTTTCAATCGCTCTCATTCCGCCGCCTATGCGCTGCTCGCGTACCAGACCGCCTACCTGAAATCCCACTACCCCGCCGAGTTCATGGCGGCGACGCTCACCAGCGAGATGTCGGACAGCGCGCGGATCGTGACCCTGATCGAGGAGTGCCGGCGCATGCGACTCCCGCTCCTGCCGCCCGACGTGAACCGCTCCGAATGGCGCTTCACGCTGGAAGGCGGCAGCATCCGCTTCGGGCTGGGAGCCGTGCGCAACGTGGGGCAGAGCGCGGTGGACGCGATCGTGGCGGCCCGCGCGCGCGAAGGGGCGTTTCGCGACCTGTTCGACCTGGCGCAGCGCGTGGACGCGCGCGCGATCAACCGACGCGTGCTGGAGAGCCTGATCGCGGCCGGCGCATGCGACGGGCTCGGACCCGAGCGCGGCGCGATGCACGCCGGGGCGGGGCGCACGCTCGAGCACGCGGAAGCGCTCAAGCGCGAGCGGCAGAGCGGCCAGTCGTCGCTCTTCGGCGAGGGCTCCGACGTAGCGGTGGTGGCCCCGCCCCTGCCGGACGGTCCGCCGTGGGGAGCGAGCGACCGGAGTGCCAGGGAGAAGGAAGTGCTGGGCTTCTACTTCTCCGAGCATCCGCTCGAGCCGCTGCGCGAGACGCTGGCGAAGCTCGTCACGCACTCGATCGCCGAGGTCCTCGAGCTGGAGGACGGTGCCGAGGTGCGGGTCGGCGCGGTGGTGATCGACGTGAAACGCCTCACCACGCGCGCCGGGAAGCCGATGGCGAGCGTGACGCTGGAAGACCTCAGCGGACGGATCGAGAGCACCGTGTTCCCCGACACCTGGGAGGCGACGCGCGCGCTGCTCGAGGAGGACCACGTGGTGGTGGTCACGGGCCGAGTCGAGGTGCGCGAGGACCGCGAAGTCAGGCTCCTGCTCGCAGAGGCCCGCTCGCTCGAGCAGGCGCGCGGCGAGTATCGCCCCTGCCTCCACATCGAGATCCGGTCGGAGGATCTCTCGGTGGGCTGGTACGAGGAGGTGGACCGCGAGCTGTCCGGCTTTCCGGGCGATGCCGACGTCTACCTTCACATCGTGATGCCCGACCATTCGCGCATGGCGATGCGCTCGAAACGCTATCGCGTGGCCGAGAACGGGGGCGTGGTGGCGGCGCTGCGCGAACGCTTCCCGTTCGTGCGCGTGGGCTGGGGAAAGGGGATGGCGTGACCGCCTGGCTGGATTTCGAGAAGCCGATCGTGGAGCTCGAGGAGAAGATCCAGGATCTCAAGGCCCAGGTCGGCGACCAGGGACCCGCGGCGCGGGACGAGATCGCGGATCTCGAGCGCAAGGCCGAGGACCTGCGCCGCGAGGTCTATGCCAACCTCACGCCGTACCAGCGCGTCCAGCTCGCGCGCCATCCGCGGCGGCCCTACACGCTCGACTACGTCGAGCGTTGCTTCACGCAGTGGACCGAGCTGCACGGCGACCGCCACTTCGGCGACGATCCCGCGATCGTCGCGGGCCTGGCCCTGCTCGGCGAGCGGCCGCTGATGGTGGTCGGCCAGCAAAAGGGGCGCGACACCAAGGAAAACCTGATGCGCCGCTTCGGCATGCCCAACCCCGAGGGCTATCGCAAGGCGCTGCGCCTGATGAAGCTCGCCGAGCGCTTCGACGTGCCGGTCCTCACGCTGGTGGATACGGCCGGGGCCTATCCCGGGCTGGGCGCCGAGGAGCGCGGGCAGGCGGAGGCGATCGCGGTCAACCTGCGCGAGATGTCGCGGCTCTCGATCCCGCTTGTGACCGTTGTGATCGGGGAGGGCGGCTCGGGCGGGGCCCTTGCGATCGCGGTCAGCGACGTGGTGCTCGTGTTCGAGAACTCGATCTATTCTGTGATCTCGCCGGAAGGCTGCGCTTCGATCTTGTGGCGCGACGGAAAGAAGGCGCCGCTCGCGGCCGCTGCGCTCAGGCTCACGGCGCCCGATCTCAAGCGGCTGGGCGTTGTGGACGATGTACTGCCCGAGCC
>VBOS01000421.1 GCA_005893185.1 Candidatus Eiseniibacteriota bacterium | reverse complement strand
CAACTCCCTCACGGTCGACGCCTGGGCCGAAGCCTATCGTGGCCGGCGCGCGGTCGTGAGCTGCCGGCACGGCGGGAAGCTCAGCCAAGGCGTTGCGGCCTGGCTGCGCAACGAGGGGATCGAAGCCGAATCGCTCGAGGGCGGACACGAAGCCTGGTGCGCAGCGGGCGGCCTGCTCGTGGACGCGCGCAAGCTTCCGCCGCGCGATGCGCGGCAGCGCACGGTGTGGGTGACGCGCGCGCGACCCAAGGTCGATCGCATCGCCTGCCCGTGGCTGATCCGCCGCTTCGTGGACCCGGACGCCGTCTTCCTCTTCGTGGCGCCGGCCGATGTGGCGGGTGTCGCCGAGCGGTTCCACGCAACTCCTTTCGACGTGGAGGGCGTGTTCTGGAGCCATCGCGGCGAGCGCTGCTCGTTCGACACCATGATCGAGGAGCTGGGTCTCGAGTCTCCGCCGCTCTCGCGGCTCGCCACGATCGTGCGCGGCGCGGACACCGCGCGTCCCGATCTCTCGCCCGAGGCTCCGGGGCTGCTCGCGGCATCGCTCGGCTTCTCGCGAATGTACAAGGACGATCTGGAGCAGCTGCGCCACGCGATGGGGCTCTACGACGCGCTCTATCGCTGGTGCCGCGACGCCGCCGACGAGACGCACAACTGGCCGGCCTCCAAGGCCAAACCGGCGTGAGCGCAGAGGCCGCCGGCTCCGTCACGCTCGCCCAGGCGCACCGCGTCTGGGCGAGCATCGGCCTGCGGTCGTTCGGCGGGCCCACCGCCCAGATCGCGCTCATGCACCGCGTGCTCGTGGTGGAGCGCTCCTGGCTCTCCGATCGCGAGTTTCTCGACGCGCTGGGCTTCTGCATGCTGCTTCCCGGCCCCGAGGCGATGCAGCTTGCCACCTACGCGGGCTGGAAGTTCTTCGGCGTGCCGGGCGGGCTCGCCGCCGGCTCGTGGTTCGTGCTGCCGGGCGCGGCCGTGGTGCTGGCGCTCTCCGCGATCTACGCAACTTTCGGCCACGTGCCGTGGATCGCGGCGGCGTTCGCGGGCATCAAGGCCACGGTGCTGGTGCTGGTGGTCGAAGCCATGCTGCGCATCGGCCGGCGCGCGCTCACAAAGCGGCGCCAGGTGGCGGTGGCGGCGGCTGCGCTCCTCGCGTTGGGCCTCTTCTCCGTTCCGTACCCGCTCGTCGTCCTGGCCGCGGGTCTGCTGGGCGGGTGGTGGTCCCGACCCGCTGACGCAGATGCGGCCGGCGCGCGGGTGCGCGAGCCCATCTCTCTCGCGGCAACGGGGCGGACGCTCGCGATGGGGTCCGTGGTTTGGGCGCTGCCGCTGCTGGCCGTGGTCGCGCGCTTCGGCCCGAAGCACGTGCTCTCGCAGCTCGGATGGTTCTTCTCGAAGCTCGCCGTCGTCACATTCGGGGGCGCATACGCGGTGCTGGGCTACATGAGCCAGGATGTGGTCGCGCGTCACGGCTGGCTCACAGCGGGCCAGATGCTCGACGGCCTGGGGCTGGCTGAGACCACGCCCGGGCCGCTCATCCTGGTCACGGAGTTCGTGGGCTTCGTCGCAGCGCACCGCGCGCATCCGGAGTCCGCCGTGGCGTTCGGGCTCATGGGCGCAGCGGTCGCGCTGTGGGCCACGTTCGTGCCCTGCTTTCTCTGGATCTTCGCAGGCGCCCCGCATCTCGCGCGCCTCCGCGAATGGCCGCGGCTCCAGGGCGCGCTGGACTCCATCACCTCCGCTGTGTTGGGCGTGATGCTGAGCCTCGCGCTGTGGTTCGCGCTGCACGTGCTCTTCAAGCAGGTGGTGGTGCTGCGGGCCGGCCCCGCGCACCTGCTGGTGCCGCGGCTTGCGAGCGCCGATCCGCGCAGCTTCGCGCTCGCAGCAGCCAGCGCGCTGCTGCTCATGCGGCTGCGCTGGAGCGTGCACAGCGTGCTGGCGCTGGCCGCAACGCTTTCGCTCCTGATCGATCTGCTGGCGCGATCGCGCTGAGCGCGCGGGCGGGCCAAGGCTCCGGACGTCCGCCCGCCTGTGGCAGGATGGGTGCTTCATGATCCGCCCGCGCGCGACTTCGCCCGTCACCATCTTCTTCCTGGTTCTGCCGTACGGGATCAGCGGCGGCTTCGCCAGCGTCACGCTGCCTTTCGTGCTGACGCGCGCCGGGTTTCCCGTGGCGGTCGCTGCGTCGATCGTCGCGATCGGCATATCGTCCAACCTCTGGCGCTTCCTGTGGGGCCCGGTCGCCGACCTGACGCTCACGCCGCGCCGCTGGTACCTGCTGGGCCTGGCCGCGGCGGCCGCCACCCTGCTGCTCCTCTCGCGGATGCCCATGCGCCCGAACGCAGCATTCGCGCTCACGGTCGTGGTCTTCATCTCCCAGGTCGCGGCCACGCTGGTCGTGCTGCCCGTGGGCGGCCTGATGGCGCACACCGTGCCGGACGCGCAAAAGGGCCGCGCGGGCGGATGGTTCCAGGCCGGCAACCTGGGCGGCATCGGGCTCGGAGGCGGCGCCGGCGTGTGGCTCGCGACGCATCGCTCCACACCGATCGCCGGGGCGGCGCTGGCCGCGATGATGGCGGCGTGCGCGCTCTCGCTGCTCTTCGTGCCCGACTTAGGGAGGCCGCTCGAGGGGAGCGTGGGGGAGAGGCTGCGCGAGATCGGGTCGGACTTCCGCGACCTGCTGCGCTCGCCGATGGCTGTGCTCGCGATCGTGCTCGTCTCTTCGCCGGTCGGGTCGGGAGCCGCCGTCAACCTGTGGTCGGCGGTTGCGCCCGATTGGCGGGCGACGCCGGACACCGTTGCGCTCGTCACCGGGATCGCCGGGGCCGCTGGTGGTCGTATCTCGGCTCCGGCGTTTTCATGGGCGCGATCGCCAGCGCCATGGCCCTGGCCCCGCGCACGCCGGCCGCCTACGTCGCGGGCGTCGTCCTCTACGCGCTCTCGTGCGGCATGGTGTACGCGGCGTTCTCGGCGCTGCTGCTCCACGTGATCGGACGCGGCGCGGCATCTACCAAATACGCCACTCTCTCATCGCTCGGAAATCTCCCGACCGCATACATGACTGCGTTCGACGGCTGGGCGCACGATCGCTGGGGAGCGGGGGGCATGCTGCACGCAGAGGCCCTGCTGGGAGTGGGGAGCACAGCGCTGATCCTCGTCACGCTCGGCAGGATCCGGGCGGGGACCGCCGGGCGGAAAGAAATGGCTTGACTCCGGGGC
>VBOS01000052.1 GCA_005893185.1 Candidatus Eiseniibacteriota bacterium | reverse complement strand
CGCGTAGGCCGCGCCGGAAGCGCCCGTCATCCCGATGAAGTAGCGCGCCACGTCAGGAGACGCCCGGCGTCGTGCGCCGTGCAGCGCCGGTCGTGCGCGGCGCGCGCGAGACGTTTCGCACGTCAGAAGCCGCCGGCCGCGGCGCGCGCCATGAGCACGCTCGCGAGCACGCCGAAGCCCACAACGACGTTCACCTTGAAGAACGCGAGGTTCACGTCCTGGGCCCAGCGCTGCTCGAGCCACAGCAGGCTGCCGGTGGCGAGCAGGGTCGCGACGAGCGCAACCCGCGTGCCCGCCGGCGGATGCGCCGCGCCCCGCAGAACCGCGAATGCGGCAAGCGCCAGGCACGCGAAGCCCGCCAGGTGGAGCACCGCCGAGACCGCGAGCGCCTGGCGGCGTCCGAGCCACGTCACCATGGAGCGCACGCCCAGCGCGCGGTCGGACTCCTCGTCGAGCGTCGCGTAGATGATGTCGAAGCCGCTCACCCATGCGAGCGCGAAGCCCGAGAGCCAGACGGCCGGCGCAAAGTCCTCGAGGCCGGGATGCGCGGCCGCGAAGCCCGCGAGCGGGGCGAGCGCGAGCGCCAGGCCCACGCCGAAGTGGCAGAGCGGCGTGAAGCGCTTGAGGTAGGGGTATCCGGTGAACACCGCGAGCGGCACGAACGCCACGCGTAGGAACCAGGGTCCAAGCGCCGCGCACGCTGCGAGATAGGCCGAGACACTCGCCGCGAGCAGTGCCACCGCCTCGGCGGTCTTCATGCGGCCGGCCGGCAGCTCACGAGCGCGCGTGCGCGGATTGAGCGCGTCGAGCCGCCGGTCGATCAGGCGATTGAGCGCCATCGCGGCGGTGCGCGCGCCGACCGCTGCGACCGCGATCAACGCCCAGCGCGCAGCGGAGAGCGCGGGCCCCGGCGCGCTGAAGACGCCGGCGAGCAGCAGGGGCAGCGAGAACAGCGTGTGCTCGATGCGCACGAAGGACGCGTACGTGCGCAGGCGCGAGAGCGGCGACAGGGTGGCGGTGGAGGTGGTCATGAGAGGATCGCGGCGCCGGACACTACGCCGTCCGGCGCCGGGTTTCACCTCACGCGCCCGTGGTGCAGCGATTATCCCTTGGGCTGTGGGACGATCCGCAGGTAGGGCTTGGGCGCCTTCCAGCCCTGCGGGTACGTCTTCTTCGCCTCCTCATCGGAGACCGAGCCCGCGATGATCACGTCCTGGCCCTGTTTCCAGTTCACCGGGGTCGAGACCTTGTGCTTGGCTGTGAGCTGGAGCGAGTCGATCACGCGCAGCACCTCGTCGAAATTCCTCCCGGTCGTCATCGGGTACGCGATCATCAGCTTGACCTTCTTGTCGGGCCCGATCACGTACACGTTGCGAACCGTCTGGTTGTCGGCCGGGGTCCGCCCTTCGCACGAGCCTTCCAGATCCGCGGGGAGCATGCCGTAGAGCTTGGAGACGTTCAGGTCCGGGTCGCCGATCATGGGGTAGTTCGGCGCCTGGCCCTGGGTCTCCTTGATGTCGGCCGACCACTTCACGTGGTCGCTCACCCGGTCCACGCTGAGCCCAATGACCTTGGTGTTCCGTTTGTCGAACTCGGGCTTGAGCTTCGCCATGTAGCCGAGCTCGGTCGTGCAGACCGGCGTGAAATCCTTGGGGTGCGAGAAGAGCACCGCCCACTTGTCTCCGATCCAATCGTGAAACCGGATTCGCCCTTCCGTGGTGTCGGCCTCGAAATCCGGGGCCACGCTGCCGATCTGAAGCGCTGCGCTACTCATCTGAAGAGCCATCGTCCACCTCCTGTCAGGGCGCACCGCGCGCCGCCCCGGCGGGGGTCGAAGGCCGGGGGCCAGCGGCGTAGGTCTGCGAAAGGAATACTGCAGGCGGAGCGCGCGCACAACAGGGCCGCGGGGGAAGTTCCATTTGCTTGACAACGGGCCTACTATCCGGCGGCTGCGGTCCGAACGCGGATCCGCGTGTTTCCAACTTCATTGAGGAAAGGGCGACGATGAACGCGAAGTGGAAGGCAGCACAGGCGGGCGCGATCCTTCTCTTGGCGGCCGCGCTCATGGCGGGGTGCGGCGTCTCGAAGTCCAAGTACCTGGAGGCCACGCAGAGCGCCGATCAGTTGGCGGCGAAGAACAAGGCCCTGCAGGAGAACCTGGACTCAACTTCCGCCAAGAAGGACCAGCTCGAGAAGGACCTGGCCGCGATCCAGGCTTCGAGCGACCAGCTCAAGGCCGAGCTGGAGAACAGCAAGAAGGCGACCGTGAACATGCAGTCCACGTACGAGGGCCTGGTCGGTCAGCTCAAGAACGAGGTCAGCAGCGGCAACGTCTCGATCCAGCAGATGCGGGACGGCATCCGCGTGAACCTCGCGCAGGACATTCTCTTCAAGTCCGGCTCGGCGAACCTCGACAAGGAAGGCAAGGACCTGCTCGCGAAGGTCGCAGATGAGCTGAAGTCCTCCAACTACGAGATCGCCGTGATCGGCCACACCGACGATCAGAAGATCGGCCCCGGGCTCGCGCAGCGCTATCCCACCAACTGGGAGCTGGGCTCGGCGCGCGCATCGCAGATCACCCGGCTGTTCAAGGACGCGGGGATCGCGGAGTCGCGGATGCTGGCGATCTCGGCGGCCGAAGGCCTGCCCCGCGGCGACAACAGCACACCGGAGGGACGGGCGCAAAACCGGAGGATCGAGATCCGGCTGCGTCCGGTGGAGACAGCGGAGGCCGCCGCTTCGAACTGAAGCGTACGAGCTACGCAGGCGCGGCAGGGCTCGAAGAGGGGCCCTGCCGCGTCGTGCTTCCCGGGCTCTCGCGCAACCGCCCGCGACCCGCGGAGAGGAGGGCGCGAAGCGCCGGCCCAAAAAGCTCGAGCCGCCCACCTGGGATGGCAGGCGGCCCGATGCGATCCGCGGACGGCTACATGCCGCTCGGTTCCATCTCTCCCATCATGGATGCCATGGCCTTGGCCACGCGCACGCGGCGGGCCACCTTGCGAACGGCCCGTTTCACGCGGCGAACCTTGCGGCGCACAGCCTTCTTCCCGCCACGCGCGCGCTTGCGCACGGCGCGCTTCACGCGGCGCACGGCCCGCTTCGTTCTGCGCACCTTGCGGCGTCGCGGCGCACGGCCCGCTTCGTTCTGCGCACCTTGCGGCGTGCGCCCTTCTTGGCCCTGCGAACCGCCCTTTTCGCCTTTCTCTTCGCTCTCTTCCGACGGGCCATCGTTCGACCTCCATTCAGAGAGTGTGCGGCGCACGCAGTCGAGCCTGCGCCGATGACGAGTCACGACTGCTCCGCGAGAATCTCCCGCGTTCGTCGTGGCGAAGATACACTTGCGCGCACGCAACGCAAGGGAAGAATGTCGTGCGGAAGCTCGTCGTCGGTCCGACTCGCGCAACATCGAGCGCCCGCCGGCCGTAGTCGCGGATGAATCCAACTTCGGTTCGAAGCTCGGGAGGGGCTTTCCATGCTGTCGGTTCGCGATCTCGTCAAAGTCTACCCCGGACCTGTGACCGCTCTGCAGGGCGTCCAGCTCGATCTCTCGCCCGGGATGTTCGGCCTGCTGGGACCCAACGGCGCCGGGAAGTCCACGTTCATGCGCATCCTCGCCGGGCTGCTCGAGCCGACATCGGGCTCGGTCACGCTGGACGGCGCCGACATCATCGCTCACCCCGAGATGGTGCGCGCGAAGCTCGGCTACCTGCCGCAGGAATTCGGTTTCTATCCGCATCTCACGGGCGAGCAGATGCTGCTTCATCTCCTTCGCCTGAAAGGGGTTACGGCGCAGGGCGGAATCGATTCGCTGGCCCGTGAGCTGCTCGATCGCGTGAACCTCTCGTTCGCCGCGAAGCGCCGCGTCAAAGGCTACTCGGGCGGGATGCGACAGCGGCTCGGCATCGCCCAGGCGATCGCAGGCGATCCGCGCCTCGTGATCGTGGACGAGCCGACCGCCGGCCTCGATCCCGAGGAGCGCCTGCGCTTCTATCATCTGCTCGCCGAGCTGGCCGAGAACCGGATCGTCGTGCTCTCCACCCACATCGTGGAGGACGTGGCCGTGCTGTGCCCGCAGTTCGCGGTGATCCGCAGCGGCCGGCTCATCGCCCGCACCACGCCGCGCGCCGCGCGCGAGGCGATCGCCGGCGCCATCTTCGAAGGAACGGTGCAGCCCGCGGACCTCCCCGAGCTGCGTCGCGTCCGCCACGTCACGCAGGCGATCCTGGTCGAGGGGCGCCACCGCGTCCGCGTCTACGCGCCCGCCGGGGATCCGCCTGCCGGGTTCGAGCCCGCCACCCCGACGCTCGAGGACGCCTACCTCGTGCTCATGCGGACCGAGGGGCTGGAGGCCGGAAACGGCGCCCGTAGCACCGGCGTTCCACTCGCGGGCGACCGGGCGGGAGCTCACTCGTGAAGCCCGCGCCGTCCTCGCCGGAGCATCACATCGGAACGACGGCAAGCGCAGCTGACGTCCTCGAAGCGCCCCGCGGCGGTGGCCTGGGACGCGGCTACGAGGTGTTCCGGCAGGAGTTCGCGCACAACCTGCGGCGGCCGCTCTTCTGGGTGCTCATCCTGCTCACCGGCCTCTTCGCCTTCATGCTCTCGACCGGCGAGGCCTCGATCAGCTCGGGGGACGCCCGCGTGGGCGGCACGCGCGCCTGGATCACGTCCGAGTTCGCCGTCACCCAGCTCCTCATCATGATGGTGTCGCTGATCTACGCGTT
>VBOS01000420.1 GCA_005893185.1 Candidatus Eiseniibacteriota bacterium | reverse complement strand
CTTTTCAAGGAGTTGACAGTGCACTGGAACACCGTAGTCCCGGGGATTGTGCTGCTCGGGGTGGTCATTTTCGTCCACGAGCTTGGCCATTTTGCGATGGCCAAGTGGCGTGGCGTCAAAGTGCTGCGCTTCTCGCTCGGCTTCGGGCCGGCGCTGGCTGCCTTCCGGATCGGCGAAACCGAGTACCGACTCTCGTGGATCCCGCTCGGCGGCTACGTCCACATGGCGGGTGACAGCCCAACAGATGACGGCACGATGCCGGGGAGCCCCGAGGAGTTCCTCTCCCACCCCTGGTTCGGGCGAACGCTGATCGCGGTCGCGGGCCCTGCTGCGAACCTGATCGCAGCCTACTTCGCGCTGGTCGCGGTCGGCGTGGTGGGGGTGAGTTATCCCGACTACCCCAACGTGCTCGGAGCGACGCCGGACACGAGCGTGGCCTGGCGCGCGGGGCTGCGCGAAGGAGATCGCGTGGTCGGCGTGAACGGCAAGCCTGTGAGCACGTGGATCCAGATCTTCGTCACGGCTTCCGCCGCGCCAGCTGGCGCCCCAGTTGAGATCACGGTCGAGCGCGACGGCCGCAGCCTGGCGGTCCAGGCGGCGCCCGCTGAGCGCGAGCCGCTGATGTCGAGCCTGCGGCGGCCGTCCGACCCGCCGATCGTCGGGACCGTCATCACGGGCATGCCTGCGTACAAGGCAGGACTCAAGGAAGGCGATCGCATCGCGGCCGTGAACGGCCGCCCGATCGAGACCTGGGATCAGCTCCCGCCCGCGGTCCAGGGGGAAGCCGACCACGAGGTGACGCTCACGGTCGAACGGCTCGGCCGGCCTCTCACGATCCGCGTCACGCCGATCAACGCCGACGGCGGTCGCGCGGGGAGCGGGCGGATCGGCATCGAACCGCCCCGCCACGGCGTCTACATCGAGCGGCACTCGCTTCTCGAGTCCGTGGGGATGGGATTCCGCGCCACCGGCGCGCTGCTGGCCTCGGTCTACAGCGGCATGTGGCTCACCGTGTCGCGCCCTCTCTACTACCGCGAGTATCTGGGCGGGCCGATGTTCATCGCCCAGGCGGCGAGCGAGCAGGCGCGGCGCGGGCTCGATTCCTACCTGCAGTTCATGGCGATGATCAACATCGCGGTCATGTCCTTCAATCTGCTCCCGATCCCGGCGCTCGACGGCGGGCACATCCTGCTCGCGTTCGTGCAGGGGGTGCGGCGTCGCGCGATCTCGGCGCGAGGCTATCAGCGCTTCCAGAGGGTCGGTCTGGTCGTGATCGTGACCCTGTTCGTCTTCATCCTGGCCAACGACCCGCTGCGCTGGGTGCAGCGCCAGCGAGCGCTGGATCGGGCGCGCCCGCAGGCTCCACCGGAGTCCACGATTGCGCCGGCCGCGCCCTGATCCGGGCACGACGACCGGATCAAGAGCAGGGCGAAGGCAAGAAACGGGGGGCTCCCTGAGGAGCCCCTGCGGGTGGATTCTGGGGGCGGGATTCCTGGTGCTGCTCGCGACCCCCGTCCGCGGCCAGCAGATGCTCCCCGGGGAACTTCGCGTGGTCGCGGATGTCCGCCTCTCCGGACTCCACCATGTCAAGGCAAAGGAGGTCCGCGCGGTGCTCAAGACGCGCCTCCCCTCGAGGTGGCCGTGGGCGGAGAAACCCGCCTTGCGCATGGATTTCCTGCGCGCGGATACTCTGGCCGTCGAATCCGTGTGTCGGCGGCACGGCTTCCTGGATGCGCGGGCCCACGCGAAGGTCACGCAGGGTCAGAGTCCGCGCGAAGCGATCGTGACGTTCGTGGTCGAGGAAGGCAAGGCCTCGCGGATCGGATCGGTGACGTTCACCGGCGTCACGGCCTATCCGGTCGATCAGCTCAAGAAGCGACTGCTGGCGCGGGCCGGCCGCGCGTACAACCCGGCGTTCCTGATCGCCGACACAACTCGCATCTCGCGCGCCTACCAGGATCGCGGCTACATCCCCCACGTTTCCGCCAGCATGACGCGCGACGGGCTCGAGGCCCACCTGCGCTACGACGTGATCGAGGGTCCGCTGTACGCCTTCGGGCACGTTCAGGTGATCCCGCCGCAGGACGCGCACGTGAAGGAGAGCCTGATCCGGCGCGAGCTGCTGATCAAGGAGCGCGAGGTGTACCGCTATCCGCGCATCGAGCGCTCGATCGAGCGCCTGTACGAGACCGGGCTCTTCAGCCAGGTGCAGATGACCGCGTTCGTGGATTCCACGCAGTCGAGCGTCGACGTCGACCTGCGCGTGCGGGAGCGCAAGCCGCGCTGGGTGGACGCCGGCATCGGCAGTGGCACGGCCGAGCGTTTCCGCTCGACCGTGGAGTGGGGCCACCGAAACGTCGCGGGCAGCGGGCTGCAGAGCGGACTCTCCACCGTCCTCGCATTCGACGGCCGCGGGCAGTTCCTGCTCTCCCGCACCGAAGCCTCGCTGCTCCAGCCCTGGCTGTTCCGCACCCGCACCCGCGGCCTGTTCACGGTCTACTACGAAGTGCGGGACGACCGCCTCGACCCGCGCTGGGTGGTCGGCCTCGACACGCGCGGGTTCAGCATCGAGCTGCGGCGCGAGTTGAGCCGGTTCGCGCGGATCTCGCTGATCAACGACAACCAGTTCGTGGACCAGACGATCGACTACCTGGACCCGAGCCTGAGCCAGGCGGTGCGTGACTCCCTGACCGCGGCCACGGTGCCGCATTACACCACCCACCGCCTTCAGCTCTCATTCGACCGCGACCTGCGGGACAACCCGCTCGACGCCACCCGGGGATCGGCGCAGAGCGTGGCGGCCGAGATCGCGGGCGGCCCGCTCAAGGGCACGAGCAGCTTCACCAAGGGCGTGCTGGTCTCCGCCTGGTACACGCCGCGCGCGAACGGATGGGTGCTAGGAACCCGGATCCGCACGGGCGTCATTCGTCCCTTCGGCGAGTCGGCCGTTTTCACGCCGGATCCGACGCTCGACGAGGAGGTGCAGCGCGTGCCCCTCACCGACCGCTTCCGCGCTGGCGGCGTGAACTCCGTCCGCGGCTACAACGAGAGCTCGATCCCGACCTCCGGCGGCCTGGCGCTGCTCGCGCGCAGCGTGGAGCTGCGCATCCCGCTGCGGGCCGTCCATCAGCAAGGTGCCGCTCGATCCCGGGGACGTGCGCTACGTGGTCGGCATCGGGCCTCGTCTCCGGCTTCCGGTCGGACCCTTGCGCCTCGACTTCACATGGGGCCTCAGGCCCACAGAGGGCGGGCCGCCGAAGGGGGCCCCCAAGATACAGTTCGCGATCGGCCCATCGTTCTGAACCGTCATGACCGAGCCCATCCAGACCGAGCCCGAGAAGATCCCCGGAGCCCCCGAGGAGGAGCCGCCGCACGGGCTGGTCGAAGGGATCAAGGAAGAGATCACGCGTGTCAAGGACGAGTTCCAGGAAGAGATCGAGCACGTCAAGGAGGGGATCGAGAACGTCGTCGAGCACGTGCCGAAGCCGGTGCGCTGGACGGTCTCGCGCCTGTTTTGGGCCGCCGTGCTCTCGCTCGGCGCGCTCGTCGTGCTCCTGGTCCTCACAGCGATCCTGTACGTGGCCAACCGCACGGAATGGGCGGCCCGCGAGCTGACGGTCCTCATCAACCAGACGCTCGCGCGCCGCAGCGACGTCGAGTTCGAGATCCGGGACATCAAGGGCAATCCGTTCACCGGCGTGCGGTTGCTGGACGCAAGCGCGCGGTTTCGCGAGGGCGACCAGCCGCCTCTGCTCAACGCGCCTGTGATCCGCGTGAGCTACTCGGCGTTCGGCCTGCTCCGCGGCAAGAGCCCGATCGTGTTCGACCTCGAGCAGCCGGTCGTGCGGCTCGCCAACGGGCCCGACGGCAAGCTGCGGCTCCCACGCTGGAACGCCGAGCCGATGGGGCGCGTGCCGGGAACCGGGCGCGGCATCGAGCTGAGATTCCGGGTCGCGAAGGGCTCGCTGCGAGTGCCGCGTCCGCTCGAGGGCATCGAGGGACTCGATCTCGAGGCCCAGGTGGAGACCGGCGGAGCAACCCGCGCCACGATCGAGCGCATGAGCTGGGCGCGCGGGCCCTATGCCAGCGAGCTCCTGAGCCTGCGCGCCGAGATCACGGAGGGCGACAGCGTGCGCTGCCTGGTGCGCGAGCTGCGCACCGGCGACCTCGAGCTGCGCGGGCGGGCCGCGTGGAAGCCGGGCGCCTCCGAGCGGCTGGTCGCGGTCGAGGTGGGCCGGGTGCGCTGGCGCTGGCTCGCGCGCGTGTTCCAGAACGGCGTCTTCGATGTCCCGGGCGAGGGGCAGTTCGTGGCGCATGGGGTGGGGGGCGAGCGCTGGCGCGGCGATTTCACCGGGACCTTCGACTGGAGCGGGCTGGCCGTGGAGGGCCACGGCCGATTCGATGGCGGCGCGGACGGCTGGACGGTCCAGCCGCTCAGCGCCCGGTCCAAGGCCGGCGACCTCGAGGGGCGGTTCTTCTACAGCACGAAGGAGTGGGAGGTCCAGGGCGACGTGCGCAACGGACAGCCCGCCCGCTGGGACGTCCTGCACCTTGCGGGCTGGCCGCAGGGCGATCTCAACGGCTGGTTCCGGTACGCGGTGGCGGTCGGGAAGACGGACCGGCTGGATGCGCGCCTCAAGGCGTCGGAGCTCGCCGGATGGCGGGCGGACAGCACGCGAGTTGCGATGTGGTTCCCCGAGTCGGCGCCGGACACGTTTCGGGTGGACATGAGCCGGCGCGGTGGCACGATGACGCTGCTCGGCGTCACGTCGGCTGACGGCTGGGGCGGCAGCTACCGGATCGCGGGGCTGCCGCTCGACGAATGGCCCGACGGCCGGGCCAGCGGGATTCGCGGGCTGGTGACGCGCGGGGAAGGCACGCTCGACGTGAGGCGCGGGGAGTTGCGCGTCGCGGGCTCGCTCGAGGGCGCCGGCACCGACTGGCTCGGCGCCCAGGCCGAGCGGTGGCGGCTGGACGGAATCGAGGGCCGACTGCTGCCGACGCCCGATCTCGGATGCCGGACTACCTGGGTGTCCACTTCGACAGCGTAGCCGCCGGCGTCCGCCTCGGCGACCGCGCCATGGACATCGCAACTCTCGCAGCTCACGCCGGCGACACGCTCTTCACGGCGGCCGGACGCGCAGCTTGGAGCCCCGACCGCTGGCACGTCACGTTCGAGCGTGCGGCAGCCAAGAGCTCGCAGTTCGACTGGACCGCGGATCCGCCCGTCGAGATCGTAGGCGACCCGCGAGGCGTGACCTTCGAGCGCCTCGCTTCGCGGGACGGCGAAGCCCGGCTCGAGATCACCGGACGCTGGGCGGCGCCCAAGGGCGCCTACTCGTTCCGGGCCCGATGCGACCGGCTCGACCTCTCGCGGTTGGGGCTGCCGCTCGATTGGGGACTCGCAGGCCGCGCCGACGTGACGCTGTCGGTCGACGGAGCATCGGGAGCGCCGCACTGGACCTTCGATGCGATCGCGCGGCAGGCAGGCCTTCACGGTCATCGCAGCGACTCGCTCATGGTCGCCCTCGCAGGCGGGCCCGGGCAGCTCGGCGTTTGGGCTCTGAGCCTGAGACTCAAGGATGGCTCGCTCGAGGCCCACGGGAGCTTTGAGCGCGCGGCCCGACCGTGGCCCGATACGCTCACAGCAGCGGGCGTCCAGGCCTGGCTCGCGGAAGCTGCCCAATGGGAGGGCACGGTGAAGGCCTCCGCTTTCCCGCTGGAGCGGGTGCAGTCGCTCTTGCCGCAGGCGCGCGATTGGGGCGGCCGCCTCGACGGAACGCTCGATGTGGGTGGCAGCCCGCAACACCCCCGGCTCGAGCTGCGCGCCGATGCCCGGCCGTTCTCGTGGCGCGATTACAACGTGGATCACGCCAGCGTGAGCGCAGCTTTCGCCGACGGACGTCTGGTCGTGGACCACGTCCAGATGTCCCGCGGAGGGGTCCAGTCGTCCGCTTCGGGCGAGATGCCCATGCGGCTCCGTCTCGGCGCGCAGCCCGAACTCCCCGACCAGGCGATGGCGTGGAAGGTGAACGTGCCGGCGGGCGACCTCTCGGTGATGCCGCTGTTCGTGCCGCAGATCGGATCCGCCTCCGGGCATTTCGATCTGAGCGCGCGCGTCGCCGGCACCGCCCGCCATCCGCTGCTGAACGGCGCAGCTCGCGTCCGCGGCGGGATCGTGAGGCTCGCGGGCCGCGAGGAGGAGCTCCACGCGCTCGACGCCGACTTCCGCCTCGATCCCTCGGGGGTCCATCTGGACTCGCTCCGGGCGCGCCAGGGCGAGCACGGACGGCTGACGGGGCGGGGCGAGGTGAAGCTCAAGGGCCTGGCGCTGGACGGCTACCGTTTCGACCTCTCCCTGCAGGATTTCACGGCGGTGGAGACCGGGGTCTACGCGGTCGAGTTCGACGGAGACTTCGTCGTCACCAACGGGCCGCGGGTACGCGGCGAAGTCCTGCCGCAGGTGGTGGGCACGGTCGAGAGCCGGCACGCCATCGTGCTGCTCGACTTCGCGAACCAGACCGAGTCCGAGCAGCTCGCCGCCAGCACGCAATCTCTGTTCTGGACCTACCGGGTCCAGATGAGGGCCACCAGTAACCTCCACTGGCAGCCGCCCGACGGCGACATCGAGTTCAGCGCCGACCTGACCATGGAGCAGACCCGCGACTCACTGATGGTCTACGGGGACATGAGCGCGCTGCGTGGCACCTACTACTTCCTCAGCAATCGCTTCGACCTCAGCAAGGCCGACCTCACATTCGATAACGTGAGCGGGCTGAACCCGGTGCTCGACGTCGAGGCGACGACGCACGTGAAGCAACCGCGGCAGGGAT
>VBOS01000417.1:2970-6674 GCA_005893185.1 Candidatus Eiseniibacteriota bacterium | reverse complement strand
CTGTCCCAATACCATTTCTTCCGGGACCCGGCCCGCCCCACATACTCGGACGATTCATATTTCTTTTCCCCCGCGGACGGCATCATCCTCTACGAGACCGAGGTCCACGCGTACCAGCCGCTGGTCCAGATCAAGGGCTGCCCCTATTCGCTGCGCGATGCCATGCGCGACCCCGACTACGCGCGGCCCAGCCTGGTGATCGGGATCTTCATGACCTTCTACGACGTCCACGTCAACCGGATCCCGTATCGTGGACGTCTGTCTTACAAGCTTCTCGATCCGATCGACAGTTGCAATCTCCCCATGCTCGAGGTCGAGCACGACCTGCTCACGGGCCTCGGCGCCTCGCTCCAGAACGCGGCCTATCTCCACTCCAACCAACGCATGCTGAACCGGGTGGACTCGATCGAGCTCGGGCAGGCCTACTATATCCTGCAAATCGCCGACTACGACGTGGACTCGATCCTGCCGTTCCAGCTCAAGCAGAACCAGCCGTGCGAGCAGGGCGGACGGTTCTCCCAGATCCGCTACGGATCGCAGGTGGACCTCATCGTGCCGCTCGCCCCACGCTTCGAGTACCAGCCCACGCAGCGCACCGGCTCCCACGTGGAGGCCGGCATCGACACCCTGATCGCGATCCGGGAGCGGCCGTCTCGCGGCTCGCGCGAGGAACCGCAGCCATGACCGACACCCTTCAGCACGTGATCCCTCCGCCTGCCATCGAGACCGTCGCGGCAGAGCCCCCTCGGCCCGAGCCGTCGGCCGAGCGCGCCGCGCCTCCGGTCTGCCACAGCCCCTCCACGCTCGACCGGCCTGCGTTCCTGATGGGCTTCCCGTTCAGCTACTCGACGCGGGTCGCGAACAACCCCTGGATGCAGGACCTCGACCCACGCGAGCGGGAGCCGAACCTGAAGCGCGCTTACATGCAATTCCTCGAGCTCTACCGCTTCCTGAGCTCCGAGGCCCTGGTTTACCTGCTGCCGACGCCGCACCGCTGCGGACTCCAGGACCTGGTGTTCACCGGCAACATGGGCGTCGTGCTCGAGCACCTGGCCGGGCGAGACGCCGTGGTGCTCTCGAACTTCACCTCCGAGCCGCGCCGCGGCGAGACCGAGATCGGGCGCGGGTTCTTCGAGGCCCTGGGCTACGAGACGCATGTCGCGCCCCGACGGTTCGAGGGCGAAGCCGAGCTCAAGCACCTCCGCGACAACGTCTACGTGGGCGGCTACGGCATCCGCTCGGAGCGAGAGTGCTACGATTGGATGGAGCGCACGTTCGACATGCACATCATCAAGGTTGCGCTGAAGGATCCCTACCTCTATCACCTGGACTGCACCTGTTTCCCCGTGACGCGCGAACACGCCCTGATCTGCACTTCGCTGTTCGAGCCGGCGGAGGTCAAGGAGATCGAGAGGCAAGTCGCGGTCATCGACGTCTCGGAGGACGAGTGCTATTCCGGGATCTGCAACAACGTCCGCCTCTCGAACACCATCCTCAATGGCACGCACCTGCACGACTTGAAGCGGGGGACCGAGGACTACGAATACGAGCTGGGGAAGAACCGGCGGCTGGAAGACATCGCGGCGGGTCTCGCGTTCGAGGTGAGCTACTTCAACCTGGGCGAGTACCTGAAGGGCGGGGCGCTGCTGTCCTGCATGGTGATGCACCTGAATCGTCACTCGTACAACTTCCAGCTCACGATCTGACGGCGGCGGGACAACTTCCGAACTCGGCAGGGGGAAACGAAAGCCATGCGCTCGAGCGGAGGCGCCCTGTCCCGGCTCGTCCGCGCGGTATCGGTCCCCCTGCTCTTCGCCGAGGTCAGCGAGATCGTGGTCCACGTCACGGACACGGTCTTCCTGGCGCGGGTCGGCACGGTCGAGGTCGGGGCGATTGCGCTCGCCGACAGCCTGCTCGAGGTCGCGGTGGTGCTGACCGTCGGGCTGATCGAAGGGATCCAGATCCTCTTCGCCCGCCGCGTCGGGGAGGGCCGTCACCGGGCGGCGGGAGACGTGTTCAACCTCGGTCTCCTGCTGCTCACCCTGGTCTCGCTCGCGCTCACCGCCCTGCTCCTGGTCGCGGCCCGGCCGGTCACAGCACTGCTCGTGACCTCGCCCGACGTGGGCGCCGCGGTCGTGGCATTCCTGCGCGTCATCGCCTTCGGCATCGTCTTCAATTCCGCCAACTACGCGTACAGCGCGCTGCTGGTCGGACTCGGAACGACGCGGCCCCTGATCGGGGCGACCCTGGTCCTGCTGGTCACCAACGTGGCGCTCGATTACCTGCTGGTCTTCGGCAAGCTCGGGTTGCCCGCACTCGGCATCCGCGGCTCGGCGCTGGGCAGCGTGGGCGCCGAGATCGCCGCCTTCCTCTACCTCCCCCGCTCGGTGTTGCGCCGCGCCGACCCGGGCCGGTACGGGCTCTTCCGTTTCGCCCGCTGGAGGCCGAGACTCGTCCGCTCGCTGGCCATGCTTTCGAGCCCGGTTGCCCTTCACGCCCTGGTCGAGGCCGGGCGCTGGTTCGCCTTCTTTCTCATCCTCGAGCGCATGGGCCCTCAGGCACTGGCTGCCTCCAACGTTGTCTACTCCTGCTACGCGGTGCTCCAGATCCCGACCCAGGCCTTCGGCGAGGCTGCCTGCTCCCTGGTGAGCCGGCTGATCGGACGCGGGCAGGAGCGGCGCATCGGCCTGCTGATGCGCGAGGTGCTTTCGCCGGCCTACGGGCTGACCCTGCCCTTCGCGGGGCTCGCTCTGCTCTGCCCCGGTCTCATCCTGTCGTGGGTCGCCTCGGACCCGGCCCTGGTGGCAGCGGGCCGCGCCAGTCTCAGGGTCGTGGCCGCGGCCATGCTCGTCGTGATCCCCGGGGAACTGTGGTTGGTGGCGGTGTCGGGGACGGGGGATACCAGCGCGGCACTGGGGATCGAGGTGCTCCTGACCCTGACCATGGTGGCCGCGAGCCTCACCGCCGCGTGGGGGATGGGGCTCGGGGCGGCCTTCGTCTGGATGTCGCTTCCGGCGGGCTGGGTGCTGGCTCTCGCAGCCTCCTATGTTTGGGTGCGCGCCGGCTACTGGAAGCGGCTGGAGATCTGACGCGGCAGTTGCTGCGCTCCCTGGTCGAGCGCCCCGCTTCAAGGTAATTCGCCTCTCGACCCTACCGAGTGAGTCGATCGCGCGTCGAGACCGATGGCGAGGGCCGGATCAGGGCTCGGCGCGCCACGCATCCGCCTTCGGATCCCAGAACGAGCCCATGAGCCCTACGCCCGCGAAGATCCCTGCCATCTCGTCCGCCGCGGGGCGGCGCGAGTCCACGGTCAGGCGATTGGCGTACCAAATCATCGCCAGGTGCCAGCCCGGTCCCCGCTGCGCACGTGGAATCCAGTCTCGACGCCCGAGAAGGGCGGAGCCATGCGGATGCGCGACGGATCGCCCGGCTCGGGCACCAGCAGACGCTTCTCGTGCAGGCGCCGAAAGGCCGCCTCCACCTCCGCGACCGGCGCGTTCAGCGCCCGGGCCACATCGAGCGTGGTCGGAGTCCGCGCCGTGCGCGCCAGCGTGTCGTAGATGTTCAGCTTGACGGCGGTGTCGAAGTCCATCCGCCTACCGCCGACGGCTGAGCGGCTTCGCGACCGGCGCGACACCGCCCACGACGCCGTTCCCCGGCCGGGCCGTCGGCGCAGCCGACGCGATCGCCACCAGCCCCGCGGC
>VBOS01000417.1:0-2933 GCA_005893185.1 Candidatus Eiseniibacteriota bacterium | reverse complement strand
CCGGTGATCGCGCAGCCAGCGCTCGAGGTCGTCGCCATCGTTGAACCACGCGCGCACCTCTGAGAGCGGCAGGCGCCGCTCGCATGCGCGCGGGTCGTACTCGCGGCACAGCACCGGGTGCCGGCCGTAGATCGAGCAGCGCCCCGAATCGTCGAGCTTCTCGCATACCGTCTCGAAATGGACGTACCAGGCTTCCGGCATCTCGACGTAGAGCTGGATCCCGCGGTGGTAGAGCGCCCAGATCCACTGGTCGTACTCCCACGCCGCGCGCGGCGGGTCGATCTCGACCGTGATGTAGGTGCAGAACTTGACGCAGCCCTCGCAGAGCCGCGCGTTCTCATCGCCGCTCAGCTCCTTGGGGTCGCGCTTGTCGTCGGCAACGACGGTCGCGGCGGGTGCCGGTGCGCCGTGCGGCGCGGAGCCGGCCACGGGTGCGGTGCGGGTGCGTGCCTTCATCTGTGGTCTCCCGGGCTCACAGCGCCCCCTCCAGCACATCGAGACAGTTCTCGTAGCGCCCGAAGGACGGCATGAGGTAGACGCCGCTCGCCATCGTCCGGCACTCGGCGAGCAGGTCGCGCGCCAGATCGACGCCGACCCGCTGGCCCTCGTTGCCGGCCGCGCGCATCCGGGCGCGGATCGCATCGGGCACCTGGATCCCGGGCACCTCGTTGTGAAGGAACTCGGCGTGGCGATAGGACTGGAGGGGCAGAACGCCGATCAGGATCGGAATCGTCGTGAGCGTGCTCAGGCGCTCGACGAAGCGTTTCCAGCAATCCAGGTCGTACACCGGCTGGGTCATCACGAACTGCGGTCCGGAATCGAGCTTGCGCTTGACGTACTCGAACTCGCCGTCGAGGTCCTCCGCGGTCGGGTTCACGCCGCACCCGACCGCGAACTGCGTGGCCGCGCCGATCGAGGTCCCCGCGAGGTCGGTGCCCCGGTTCATCTTGTGCACGATCCGCATCAGGCCCGGGGCGTCGGTGTCGAACACAGCAGTTGCGTTGGGATAGTCGCCGAGGCTCGGCGGATCGCCGGTCAGGCACAGGATGTTCCGGATCCCGAGCGCGTGAGCGCCGAGCAGATCTAGTGGAGGATGACCTCGAGCCGCGGGAAGTGCAGGTGGATCTGGTAGGCGAGCGCCATCGCGCTCATGCGGATGCGCGCCAGCGGCGAGTCCGCGATGTTGACCGCATCCACCCCCCGCTGCGCCATCAGGCGCGCGGCGTCCATGACCTTGGCGATGTTGATGCCGCGCGGCGGGTCGATCTCGACGCTCACCACGAACTTCTCGCGCAGCTTGCGGAGGAAAGAGGGCTCCTCGGCCTCGGCCGTCGGCTCGACCGGCGCGGGCGGAGCCTCCAGCACGCGCACCTCGGCGCCCGGCGCCAGCTTCTCGGCCGGCAGCTCCGACTGCAGGCGGTCGCGCATGGACTTGATGTGGGCGGGAGTTGTGCCGCAGCAGCCGCCCACCAGCCGCACGCCCATGGCCACGGCGCGCGCCGCGAACTCCCCGAAGTACTCGGGGCTCGCGAGGTAGAGGAAGCGGCCCTCCACGAACTGCGGCAGGCCCGCGTTCGGCATCGCCGAGACCGGCGTGCCGTCGGCGGCCGCCAGCACCTCCTCGAGCACCTCGAGCGTGGCCTGCGGGCCCACGCCGCAGTTCAATCCCACCACGTCGGCCCCGGCCTGCTTGAGCGCTTTGACGGCGAGCGCAGGCGTGTGGCCGTAGAGGGTCTTGCCGTCCTGGCCGTAGGTCATCTGCGCGACGATCGGCAGATCGAGGGTGACCCGGCGCGCCGCACGCAGCGCGGCCAGCGCCTCGTTCAGGTCCTGGAAGGTCTCGAGGATCAGGCAGTCGCAGCCCCCTTCCAGCAGCCCTTCCACGGACGCGCGGAAGTAGCGCTCCGCCTCTGCGATGGAGATGTGCCCGAAAGGCTCCAGGGGCTTCCCGAGCGGGCCGATCGAGCCCGCGATGAAGGCGTTCACCCCCACGATCTCGCGCGCCGCGCGCGCCACCTTCACGCCCTGGCGCGCGATCAGCCGCACCTTGTCGCCCAGCTCGTGCTGGCCCAAACGCACCTCGTTGCAGCCGAAGGTGTTGGTCTCGATCAGCTCGGCGCCGGCTGCGAGGTAGTCGCGGTGGACCGCCTCCACGACCGTGGCGCGGGTGAGGTTCAGGCCGTCGAAGCTCTGATCGAAGCCGATGCCGCGCTGGTAGAGCTGGGTCCCCATCGCGCCGTCGGCGAGCAGGGGACCGCGTGCCAGGCGGTCGATGAGTGCGGAGGGCATGGGGAGCGCAATGTAAGCGCTCGCCCACGCCCCTTCAAGCGGCGGGTCCCGCGCATGAAGCGGAGCCGCGAGCTAGGGCAGCAGCACCAGTTTCCGATTCGTCGCGAACGTCCGGCCGCCCGCCAGCGGTGCCGCTTCCATGCGCAGGACGTACACACCGGCCTGCACCGGGCCGCCCGCGACGCCGCGCGTGCTCCACATCCGCATGTGGCGCCCCGCAGGAAGCTCCCCCTGCGCGAGGCTCGCCACCTGTCGACCGATGGGGAAGTTCTGGGAGAGCGCGTAGGCCGTCGGGATCTCATGCGCGGGATTCCCCGCAAGTTCGCCGGCGGCGCCTGCCGACCGGGTGGTCCAGGCCAATCGCCCGTCCACGATCGTGATGTCACCGTCCGCGACCGCGGTCGTGGCGGGCGCTGCATCGGCCGCGCCGGGCTCGTTGTCGTAGACCACGCCGCCTGCGCCGTCCGTGATGCGGAGTCGGAGCCGGCCCACGCCGTCTCCGGTCACATGTCCGGACACGGCCGAGAGCGCGAATCCATAGCTCCCCGCGCCGTTGATCGTGCCCTGTCCCCGATACAGCGCGGTTCCACGTCCGATGGTGAGGACGTCGTAGCTCGATGCGTGGAAACGGAAATCCCCGAGTT
>VBOS01000419.1 GCA_005893185.1 Candidatus Eiseniibacteriota bacterium | reverse complement strand
GATCGACGCAGCTTCGGTGGCGGACGTGCTTTCCGAGATCGCCGAGATCGCATCGGAGACCCTCGAGATGCAGGAGGTCTTCGAGCGCGTCGCGAACACGATCCGGCGCGTCATCCCCTTCGACAACATGGGAGTGGTGAGGCTCGTCGATGCCGAGCGAGCCGTTCTCCACGCCAGCACCGTTCCCTGCAAGGCGGAGGGAGTCGAGTGCACGGGGCCGATTCCACTGACCGCGTGGTCGGCGCGCATGCGCCCGCGGCCCGGACCGAATCCGCGGATCGACGACGCGCTCGTCGAGTTCGACCCGGCCTACCCGTTCGATGCTCGCGCGCTCCAGGGCGGCGTGAGATCCGCGATGTGGGAACCTTTCCGCTCGACCGATTCGCTGCGCGGAGGCGTGTGGCTGGCCGCCTGCCTACCCCACGCATTCACCGACGAGCACCAGGCGGTGCTGCGCCCGATCGCGGCGCTGCTGGGCTCGGCGGTGGAGCACTGGCGGATCTGGGACGCCGAGCGCCGTCGCCGCGAGCGGCTGGACCGGGTCGAGACGCTGCTCGTGACGCTCGCGGGTTCGCTCGACGTCGAGTCCGTCTTCGACGAGCTCTCGGCCGCGGTCAAGGAGATCCTGCCGCACGACCTGATGAGCCTGACCGAGCTCGACCTGCAGGCCATGACCATTCGCCTCTCGGCGATCGCAGGCGAGGCCGACATCCCGTCGCCTGCTCCGACCAAGAAGGTCACGCTCACGAAGGAGGAGCTGGAGCGGCGCATCGATTTCGAGATCCTGAACGACATCCCGACCGAGGTCGCGCCCGACACCGAGCGGCAGCGCCTGATCCGCTCGCTGGGCATGCGCTCCTGGCTGCGCGTTCCGCTCCTGCTGTCGGGTGAGGTCAAGGGATCGCTCAGCGTCTTCCATCGCCAGCCGTCGCGTTACGACTGGGAGGACGCGGAGGTCGCGCGGCGGATCGCCGACCGCATTGCCCTCGTGCTCACGCACCGGCAGCTCGCCGAGGAGGCCCGGATCGCGGCCGAGACGCGGGAGCGAGCGGAGCGGCTCGAGGCCCGGGTGGAGACGCTGGCGCGCGAGCTGGAGTCGCGCGAGCGCAGCCGGATCGTCGGTGTCTCGCCGTCGTGGAAAGACACGCTGCGCCAGGTGGGGCGCGTGGCTTCCTCCGCGACCACGGTGCTGATCACGGGCGAGTCGGGGACCGGCAAGGAGGTGATCGCGAGCTTGATCCACCAGGGCTCGGACCGCACCGGCAAGGCATTCATCGCGATCAACTGCGCGGCGTTGCCCGAGCAGCTCCTCGAATCCGAGCTGTTCGGCCACGAGAAGGGCGCATTCACCGGCGCCATCGCGACCAAGATCGGCCGCATCGAGCAGGCGCACGGCGGCACGCTGTTCCTCGACGAGATCGCGGAGATGAGCCCGCTGGTGCAGGCGAAGCTCCTGCGGGTCCTGGAAGAGCGGGACTTCCAACGGGTCGGCGGCTCGCGCACGCTCCAGGCCGACGTTCGGGTGATCGCCGCCACCAACCGCGATCTCGAAGCCAGCATGTCGCGGGGCGCGTTCCGACTCGACCTCTACTACCGGCTCAACGTGTTTCAGATTCACATCACGCCCCTGCGCGAGCGGCCGGAGGACATCCTGCCGCTGGCCGACGTCTTCCTTCAGGAGTTGGGCAAGACGATGGGCCGGCCCGCGGCCGGGATCTCGCGCGACGCGCGCGACTGGCTGCTCTCGTACCGCTGGCCGGGCAACGTGCGCGAGCTGCGCAATGCCATCGAGCGCGCGATCCTGCTGTGCGACGGAGGGCTGATCACGCGCGACCACCTGCCGGCGCCGATGGCTCGCCCGGGTCCCATCCCCGACGGTCTCGCGCTCGCAGCCGAAGTGCGCGCTCTCGAGCCCGCAGCGGCTGCGCAGCACAACGGTTCGGCCGGGCCGGCTCCTTCATCCGCGGACGGCCTGAACCTGGGAACGATGGAGCGCGTGTTGCTCGAGAAGGCCCTGGCCCAATCCAAGGGCAACAAGTCGAAGGCCGCCCGGCTCCTCGGGCTGACCCGCGCCCAGATCTACTGGCGCATGGAGAAGCACGGGCTGAGCTGACGCCGAGCGGTGACGATTCAACCCGTCGACCGCGCGCACAGCGACAACCTGTAGACATCTCCACAACTCCGTCGCCCCCGCCCGCGTAGTCCGTGCGCGACGTCGGCCGCGGAACCCCGTGCGCGCCCGCCGCCTGCGCCGCCCCGCCATCTCCTCCCATGGAGCGGCACGCTGCTTGATGTGCATTCGGCATCGGCGAACATCGCAGCACTGCTTCGAGAGACGATCGACATGGCTGCGATCGGCGCCGAGAGGAGGCCGTGCCATGCTTGCCCCGATCCTGCTCAGCCTGACCTTGGCGGCAGCTGCATCCGCGCCCAGCGAGGACTGGAAGCCGTTTTACGCATTCGTGGGCACGTGGGTCGGCACGCGAACCGGCGCATCGGGCCAAGTCCACGTCATCCGTGATT
>VBOS01000418.1 GCA_005893185.1 Candidatus Eiseniibacteriota bacterium | reverse complement strand
CGCCGGCGAGGACGACGATCTCGGGGCGCTCGCGGTCGACCTGCTCGAGCGCGGCATGCGCCGCGCGCGAGATGCCGCGGTGCAGGTGGACGTCGGCGAGGCAGGCGATGCGGACGCCGTCGAGCGCGGCGGGCAGGCTCGGGATCGGCAGCTCGTGCCGGGTGATCTGGACGGCTGCGGGCTCGAGGAGGAAGCCGTCGCCCAGGGCGGCCGCGCCGAGGGCGCCGGCCGTCGCGGCGAGAAAGTGGCGCCGGGTCAGCACGCGGCCGTCAGGTCACCGCGCGAGCTTCGCGAAGAATTCGGGAAGGTCGAGCCGGAGCGGTGTGATGTCGGGACGGGGTTGCCACTCGAGCTGGGCCACGAGGAGGTCCGGTTGGCCGTGTCCGGGCCGCCAGCGCTCGACGCGCCGCTCCTCGATGTCCACGACCCAGTACTCCGGCACTCCCTCCGCCAGGTAGAGCTCGCGCTTCTCGAGCCGGTCGGTCCGCTTGCTCGAGTACGAGACGACCTCGACGACGAGCGCAGGCGGGCCGTGGAAGCGCTCGGCGGTGAGCCGCTGCCGCTGCGGTTCCAGGATCACGAGGACGTCGGGCTGGACGGCGCTGTCGTCGCTGAATTCTACTTCGAAGGGAGCGGGCAGCACCTCACCGAGGCCGTGGGCCTCGAGGTAATCCTGGAGTCTGCGGCACAGCTCCACTATGGCTCGCTGGTGCCTGGTACCGGGGGCGGGGGTCACGAACAGCTCGCCCCGGATGACTTCGTAGCGAACGTGGGCGTCGGGGAAGCGACGCACTTCCGCCGCGGTGTAGCGCGGCACCAGCGCGGCCATGCGCACAATATCGGCTCGGCGGAAAAGCCGAGTCAATGGTGGGAATCTCCGGGCGGCGGGTGGCATCGGATCGTTGCGGGGGGTGTCAGAGCGTCGCCTGGGAGCGTGGCGCGTGTGGGAGGGCCGCGGAGTCGGTCCGGGGTCGCAGCAGCAGCAGGCCGTACTTGAAGACCAGCCGCACAGGCCGCACCAGGTAATAGAGGAACCCGAGCGCGTGCGGCAGCCGGAGGAAAGTCCAGTCCCCCACCGTGGGGATGAACGTCACGCGCACGGCGCAGCGGACACGGTCGCGCCACCGCTCCCGCACGCGCAGGTGAAACCGACGGGCTTCCCACTGATCGACCGGAGCCGCCGGGGTGTCGCGGAACAGGCGCTTGCGTACGTGGCCCGCGAGCGACGCGACGGCCGGCTGGGCTCCGAGCCGGCGCAGCTCCGACGGAACCGGCGCATCGAGCAGGTCGGCCGCGAGCGACAGTCCTAGCAGCAGCATCCGCACGGCGCCCACTGCGCGCGCCCGCTCGAGCAGGCCCTCCCCGTCGCTGATCGGTACCCGGCGCAGCAGCTCGGCCACGTCGCAGATCCACTCGAGGCGCTCCGATGGCCACCCGCTCGAGACGCGTCCGGACTGCCTCGACCTCGAGCGCAAGGGGAAAGTCGCGCGGCCCGAACGCCCAGTGCAACTCGACGATGTCGCCGTTACGGGAGAAAGCGCTCTCACACGTGGCGGCCCGAAAGGCCTTCTCCTGTTCAGGCGTGAGCCCGTATAGCGGGCGGTAGCCCTCGGCCGCCAGCACCTGCTCTGCTCGGTCGGCGTCGCGGCGCTGCACGAGAAAATCCAGATCGCGGAACGGCCGCACGGCGAGATCGCCATACACGCTCGCCGCGAGGACCGGACCCTTATAGGGAATGACGGTGACGCCGCGCGCGGCGAGCTGCTCGTGCAGCCGTAGCAACTCTGCCGTGAGGCGGAGGGCGCGCCGTGCGTTGGCCTCGAAACCCTCATGCAAGGCGTCGCGAATCTCCGGGGGGACGCTGTCGGGCCTTGACCCGAGGTGGCGGTAGAGAAGCGGCAGGAGCCCGTGGGCGTGCGCGCTGCGCAGCAGCCATTCCCAATCGAGGCTTGACCGAAGGAGCGTGGCGAGCCGCTCGGCGGTGCCGTCGTCCAGCCGAGTGCGGGCGCAGCAGCGCAGCAGCTCGGCTTCAGGCCGGGTGGCCGCAGTCCTCTTCAATGAGCTGCGCCAGCGCCGGGAGCTCGGGAAGCGACTGCCGTGCCTCGAGGCGCGCCAGCCGGACGACGCCCGCGACGCGCGCGCACTGGGCGAAGTGGGTCGCGGCGCCGCCCGCGCGCAGCAGCCGGGCCGCGTAGCTGTGACGCAGGATCTCGACCAGCGCTTGCTGCGGGTGCAGCGGCGCGATCGCGTGGCGCGACCCCCGGGCGAGGACGTAGATCCGCCGGAGGGGCAGCGGTCCGGCCGCGAAGCGCTCCCTGGCCGCGCGGACGCGCTTGTCGCGCCGCGGCTCCAGGCGAGGCAACGGCTCCACGGCGTCGCCCAACGCCGCCGCCGTGTCGGGCCAGAGCTTGAGTTGCGGGATGCCGGGCCAAGCGCACGGCCCGTCTGCGGCGTCGCCCCGGGCGAGGACGTAGATCCGCCGGAGGGGCAGCGGTCCGGCCGCGAAGCGCTCCCTGGCCGCGCGGACGCGCTTGTCGCGCCGCGGCTCCAGGCGAGGCAACGGCTCCACGGCGTCGCCCAACGCCGCCGCCGTGTCGGGCCAGAGCTTGAGTTGCGGGATGCCGGGCCAAGCGCACGGCCCGTCTGCGGCGTCGCTGACCGCGAGGACGTCATCCGCGATCAACCGATGGCCGCGCCGATACAGCGCCCCCGCAAGCGTGGACTTGCCCCAGCCCGATCCGCCGAGGAACGCCACGGCGCCGCCGTCTAGCGCGACCGCGCTCGCATGGAGCACGAGGCGGCCGCGCTGATGCAGGGCGACCGCCAGGACGGGGCCGAGTAGAAAGGCGCGCAGCGCTGCCTCGGTGACCTTGGGGCGC
>VBOS01000416.1 GCA_005893185.1 Candidatus Eiseniibacteriota bacterium | reverse complement strand
CCTACGACGGCGACGGCTACGTGGTCTATCGTGTGAGGGTCCCATGAGCCTCCTTCCGGCCGATCCCGCGCGCGCGAGCGCTCCCCGCGCGTCCGCGGGGTCGCAGGCGCACGCAACGCCGCCCTCACCCGTGCCCGGCGATGCGACCCTGTCGCAGCTGGGCCTCGAGCGCGTGCTGGTGGTGGTTCCCGCTCACGACGAAGAGGCGAGCCTGGCCGCGACACTCGCGGCGGTTCGCGCCCAGCTGCCGCGGGCGGCGTTGGTGGTGATCGACGATTGCTCGACCGACCGCACCGCCGAGATCGCAGCGGCCGCCGGCGCTCGCGTCGTGACATTGCCCTGCAACCTCGGCTACGGCGGCGCGGTGCAGGCCGGGTTCAAGTACGCGCTCGCCCACGGGTACGAGGTCGTGCTCCAGCTCGACGCCGACGGGCAGCACGACCCGGCGTCGGCTGCGGCGCTGCTCGCGCCGGTGCTGAGCGGGGAAGTCGAGGTGGCGATCGGCTCGCGCTTCCTCGGCCAGGCACGCTACCCGATCCCGGCCTTGCGCCGCTTCGGGATGCACGTCTTCGCCCGCATCGTGAGCTTCGTCGCCCGCCAGCGCTTCTCGGACCCGACGTCGGGCTTCCAGGCCCTGGGAGCGACGGCGATCGAGTTCTTCGCCCACGACAACTACCCGAGCGACTTCCCCGACGCAGATACCATCATCCTGCTGGTGCTCGCCGGATTCCGCGTGCGCGAGGTCCCGGTGGTGATGCGCGCGCGCTCCGCCGGCAGCTCGATGCACTCGAACCTCAAGGCGCTCTACTACGTGTCGAAGATGTTCCTCTCGATCACGATGGTGATGCTGCGGCGCCGGATGCTGCGCGCCAGGGCGTGAAGGCGGGCGTGGAAACCGGAACCCTGGGCGTTGACGTGGAGGACTGGTTCCATCCCGAGCTGGTGCGCGCGCGTGTGGCGCCAGGCGACCCGCGCACCGTGGTGGAGCGCGGCACGGACGTCGTGCTCGAACGGCTCGCGCGCCACGGCGCGAAGGCCACGTTCTTCCTGCTCGGCGACGTGGCCGCCCGCCACCCGGCGCTGGTGCGCCGCATCGCAGGCGCCGGGCACGAGATCGCATGCCACGGCATGACCCACCGTCCGCTGTGGGCGCTCGACCGCGAAAGCTTTCGCGCCGAGCTGCGCGCCTTCCGCGCAGCCGTGCGCGAGGCGCTGGGCGCGGGCGGCGGGGCGGGCGAACGGAGCTCGACGGCCGGCGGGGCCGGCGCGCCGGGCGCGGTGGCAGCTTCGAGCACCGAAGTTGGGCCGCGCGCGGATGCGGTCGTCGGCTTTCGCGCACCCACGTTCAGCCTCGATCACTCCACGGCCTGGGCGCTCGATGTGCTGCGTGAGGAGGGATTCCGCTACGACTCCAGCGTCTTCCCCGTCCGAGCTTCGCTCTACGGCGTGCCGGGCGCGCCGCTCGGCATCTACCGGCCGGCGGCCCACGACCTCGCGCACCACGATCCACGAGGACGGATGGTCGAGTTTCCGGTGGCGATCGCACGCGTGGGACCCTGGCGCGTCCCGGCCGCCGGCGGCTTCTACCTGCGCGCGCTGCCGTGGGCGGCGCTCCGCACGCTGATCGATGGGATCGCGCGTGAGCGCCCGTTCGCGCTCTACCTCCATCCCTGGGAGTGCGTGCCCGGGCTGCCGCGCGCGCGGCTCGGTCCCGCGGCAGCGCTCGTCACCTATCTCAACCTGGACTCGGTCCTCGACAAGCTGGAGCGGCTGCTCGGGCGTTACCGCTTCGTGCCCATGCGCGAGGCGCTGGAGGCGGGCGGCCACCTGGCGCCGGCGGCGGGCTAGTGTTCCAATGAAATCCGTCCCGAGCTGGATCGCGCTCGCGCTGGTGCTCGCTTTCGCGCTGGCGGCGCGCCTCGCCGCGCTCCCCGGCTCGACCGAGCGCAACATGGATCCCGACTCCGCGCACCTTCTCAACGTCGCGCGCTGCTTCGAGCGCGGCCAGGGCTACTCCAATCCAGCTGCATGGCCCGCCTGGATGAAGCCCGCCCGCCTGCCGATGCCCGAGACGTTCAAGGAGCCGGGGTACCCGTGGGCGATCGCGCGGCTCACGCCGCTCGCAGGCGGGGCGTTCCGCGCGGGGATCCTGCTCGCGATGGTCTTCGGCCTCGCCCTCCCGATTGCCTCCTACGCGCTCGCGCGGAATCTTCAGCTCGAGCGCGATGTGGCACTGCTCGCAGCGCTGCTGGTGGCGGCCAACCCGCTCGCGATCGGGATGTCGGTGCGCGTCATGGTGGACTCGATCTTCCCCGCGCTCCTGACGCTGGCCTTCGCGGCCGGCGCGTGGCGTCCGCGCGATCCCTCGCGGCAGAGGACGCAGCTCGTGGACACGGCAGCGGGGCTGCTCGCCGGCCTGGCGTTTCTTGTGCGGGCCCAGACGCTGGTCGCGCTCCCGGCTCTCGCGATCCTCCTCTGCGCGCGCCGGCCGCTCGCTAATGGCGCCCGATCCCTTGCAATCGTGCTCGCCGCCGCGATTCTCACAGCCTCCCCGCTGCTGCTCCGGAACCTCCGGCTCTTCGGCACGCCGCTCTACAGCGACGTGACCGCGTACGGGATCTGGCCTTACGTGGATACGATCGCCTTTTCGCACGGCCTCGCGCACCCTCCGACCCCGCTGGGCTTCGCGCTGCACCATATTCCTCAAGTTCTGCGTCACACGGCCGGAAGCGCCGTGCGGTTCACGGCATACGCCCTGCCCAACGACATCGCGGGGAATCCGGCGTGGGTGATCCCGCTCGTCGTGGGGCTTCTGCTTGCGGCCGGGCGCTGGCGTGAGTTCGCATTCGCCTGGGTCTATCTGGGCTCAACGCTGGCTCTCGTCTTCGCTGTGCTCTGGGACTCGCGATACTTCGCGAGCACCGTCCCGCTGTGGGCCCTCTTCACGGCATTCGGCGCCACGTTCCTGGCGCGCACGCTCGGTCCGTCGCCGCTTTCCGGACGGCTGCGAGGAATCCATGTCCTGGCGGGAGCCCTGGCGATCCTGCTCGCGGTCCAGACCGTGGCCGCCCGCCGCGCGCTCACCGGGTTGCGCCAGCCGGAGATCGAAGCCGCTCGGGCGCTGGCGCCCGAGCTGCGCGAGCGCCTCGCGCCCGACGAGTCGGCGATGGTGGTCACGACGTCGTTTTATTCATGGTTCGCGGACCGGCCCACGGTGCACCTCGTGATCGCAGACGAGCCGGACTTCCGTGCGACGATTCGCCGCCTGAAGGTGCGCGTGGCCGTGCTGCCCACGAGCCGGCTGGTGGTGTTCGCTGCGCGTTTCCCCGGCGGGCGCCTGCCGCCTGAGCTGGTGCTGGAACGCTCCGATCCGGCGCTCGACGTGACGGTGTTCTCGGTGCGCGAAGCGGTGGAGGCGGAGCGCTAGGTCGTTCGTGCCCGCCCCGCTCGCACGCGCTCCACGAGCCGGTCGAACAGGGCAGCCAGCCGGTCGATCACGACGTCGGGCGCGTTGTGCGATGCGACGTAGGCGCGCGCCCGGGCGCCGGCGGCGGCGCGCCGCGCCGGATCCGCCATCCAGCGGCGCACAGCCTCGACCATCGTGTCGAAGTCCTCCGCGGTCTCTCCCAACCCCTCGCGCGCCGCGATCCCGCCCGGGTCCGTTGCGCTCACGGTGGGAATGCCGTGCGCCCAGGCCTCGAGCAGCGTGTTCGCGAATCCCTCCGCCGGCGAGGTGTGGACGAAGAGCGCGGCCTCGCCGAAGAGGTCGTGGATGCGATCGTGGTCGAGATGTCCTCGGACGTCGAGGTTGGGCCTGTGGCGCGCGGCCTCGCGCGACCGCTCCCACGCCTCGGGCGTGAGCGGAGGCGGCGGGAGCGCGCCGACCATCACGAAGCGCCGGTCGGGCAGGCGGCGCGCCAGCTCCCAGAACCACTCCGGGCGCTTCGCGGCCTTGTAGGTCGAGAGCCACACCACGGCGCCATCGCGCCCGGCATCCGCTGGTGCTTCGGGCAGCGCCACCAGGTTCGGGATCACGACGCTCTCCAGCCCGAATTCCTCGCGGAAGAGCCCACGCTGGCGCTCGGTCTGGGCGATCACAGCCGATGCGCCGCGCAGCGCTCGGCCGTACCACCAGCGGTCGCGCGGGTTGCTCACGAGCGGCATGCTCCGGCGCGCGTCGTCGTCGTGGGCCGCGGCCATCACGAAAGCGGCGCGCCTCCAATGCGCCACGTCGTGGCTCAGGCCGGGCTGGAGCCCGGAGCAGCGCGCGTAGTAGACCTCGGCGTCGGCGGCGAGCAGCGCCCGGTAGCTCTTCGTCAGCCGTGGATGGAAGAAGCGCAGCACCGGAACGCCGCGATGCGGCGGGAAAGTTGCGAGCACGGTGATGCCGTCGATCGAGACCCGGCGTCCCTGGCCGTAGTCGCATGTCGCGACGCTCACGTCGAAGCCGCGCGCTGCGAGCCCGCGCGCGATCGCGGCCTGCTGCACCTCGGCGCCGCCCACGAACTCGGTGGTCCCGGGCCGCAGCACCGGGAAGAGGTAGGGCGCGTGGAAATTGATGCGGCCCCGGCCGCTCACGCAAGCCTCCAAGCGCCACGCCCGCCGAGCGGCCACCGCGGCCCGGATGCGAGGCCGCCCCGGCGCGTCGCGCAGCCCCCCGGCCCATGCCGGAGCAGCCGCCGGCTCACCGTGCCCTCCAGCACTCGAGCGCATCTTCCAGCGCGGGGCGGACGCGGTCCCACGCGAAGCGCTCGGCGGTCGCGCGAGCTGCGGCGCCGAGTCGATCGGCGAGCCCGCGCTCGTTGAAGATGCGCGCGAGCGCTCCGCGTAACGCGCCCACGTCGCCGGGCGGGACGAGCAGGCCGTTCGCCCCGTCCGTCACGAGATCGCGGACCCCCGAGATGGAGGTCGCGACCGCGGGCCGCGCGTAGGCGAACGCCTCGAGCAGGACGTTCGGCAGCCCTTCGCCACGCCGCGAGGCCAGCACAACGCACGCCGCCTCGCGGTAGAGTTGGCCGATGCGCTCGCGGCTCACGTTGCCCTCGAAGCGCGCGTCGAGATCGTGCCGCCGCGCCTGCGCTTCGAGCCGCTCGCGCTCCGGTCCGTCACCCGCCACGGTCACGAGCGCGCGCACGCCGGCCGCAGCGTCCAGCGCCACGTCCACCCCCTTGTCGTGGACGAGACGCCCCACGATCAGCACGCGGCCGCCGCGCGAGAACGGCGGCGCCGGCAGGTCGAGCCCGTTGGGCACAACTGCGATCTTCTCCGCCACGCCGGCTGCGCGCGAAGGCGCCAGGCGTCGCAGCGCATCGAGCACGAGAGCGCGGTTCGCCTCGCTCTGGACCAGGACGCCGCGCGCCTGACCCCAGACCCGCACCGAGATCAGGCGCGTGGTCGTCGCGGTCGGGCGGTACTCGTCCTCGCCCCGCACCCAGACCACGGCTGGGACTCCCAGGCGCGCCTGGGCGCGCACGCCCGCGAGCCCGCTCACGAAGGTCTGGAAGCACAGGAGCAGATCCGGTCGCGGCGAGAGCGAAGCGACCGCGCGCCCGATCCGCGCCACGTCGAGTGCCGCGCGCACGCCAGGCCAGCGCGCCACCGGGAGCCGCCGGACGGCGAAGCCGTCGCGCGTCTCGTGCGCAGGGAGGCGGGGATCGACGTGGCGCGTGATGACCGTGATCGAGTGCCGGTCCGCGAGCCGGCACGCCCAGCCCTCGGCCTGGATCTCGGCGCCCCCGAACACCCCCGGCGGGAAGCGTCCGATCAGGAACGCCAGGTTCATGCCGCAGCGGGATCCTTGAGCGCCGAAGTTCCAACGGGTAGGGCTGCGAGCGGCCGCTCCAGGCTCTCGCGCGGGCGGTCGAGATAGGTCTGCGCCCACAGCTCGAGGCAGACCAGCGCCCACACCTGTCGCACGCGCCGCTCGTCCCGCAGGCCGGGCGCTTCGAGCACGTCCGCGACGCCGCGCGGATCGAGCCAGCCGCGCTCGCGGGCCCGGGCGTCGCCCAGCACTTCGCGCGCGAGGAGGATCTCCGGAGGCAGGAGATCGCGCACGCACTCGCGGAGCAGCCACTTGCCGACCCCGCCTCGTACCTTGTGCTCGAACGGCATCGAGGCCACGAACTCCATCACCTTGTGGTCGATGAGCGGAACTCGCACCTCGAGGGAGTGCATCATGGAAGCGCGGACCACCTTCACCAGCACGGCGTCGATCATGTAGGTCGATGCGTCGAGGTGGAGGAGCGCAGGGATGTCCCCGGCCGCGGCCGCCGCGCGCGCGTGGGTGGCGCGCGCAGCTGCGAACGGGTCGTGAGCTGCGAGCTCGCGGCGCAGTGCCGGGGAGAGCACACGGGCGAGATCGCGCGGCGGGAAGTACGACATCACGTCGAGGTGGCGGTCCACGACGGAGAGCCCGACGCGGCGCAGCTTGCGTCCCAGCGCGTGATCGCCATGGAGCCACCGGGCACCGGCGGCCGCGATCTGCCGCAGTGGTTGCGGCACACGGTCCACGCCCGCGTACTGACGCGCCCACTGGTAGGTGGTGTAGCCGCCATGGCCCTCGTCCCCCCCGTCACCCGAGAGCGCGACCGTCACGTGCCGGCGCGCCATCTCGGACAGATAGGCGGTGGGGATCATCGAGGGATCGGCGAACGGCTCGTCGAGGTGCCACACCAGGCGCGGCAGCAGCTCGAGGGCGCGCGGGCGCACGATCAGCTCGTGGTGGTCGGTGCCCAGATGCTGCGCGACGCGGCGCGCGTGGGTGAGCTCGCTGAAATCCTGCTCCTCGAACCCGATGCTGAAGGTCTTGACCGGCTCGCCCACCGCCTGGCACATGAGCGCCACCACCACGCTCGAGTCGATCCCGCCCGACAGGAACGCGCCGAGCGGGACGTCGGCCACGAGCCGCATGCGCACCGCTTCCGCCAGGAGCGCGCGCAGCCGCTCGCGGTAGTGCTCCTCGCTCCCGGAGCGCTCGGGCTCGACCGGGAGCGACCAATAGCGCTCGACCCGGCTGCCGTTCGCTTCGCACACCAGATAGTGCGCCGGTGGGAGCTTCTTCACGCCCTTCAAGATCGTGCCCGGCGCCGGGACGTACTGGAACGTGAGGTAGTCGGCGATCGCGCGCGGATCGACCTCGCGCGGCACAGCGGGGTCGAGGGCGAGCGCCTTGAGCTCGGACGCGAACGCCAGGCGCCGGCCGTCGTCGTGGTAGTAGAGCGGCTTGATGCCGAGGCGGTCGCGCCCCAGCACCAGACGGCGGCGCCCGCGGTCGTAGAGCCCGAACGCGAACATCCCGCGCAGGTGCTCGAACAGGCCCAGCTCGTGCTCCTCGTAGAGGTGGAGCAAGGCCTCGGTGTCGCTGTGGCCGCGGAAGCGATGGCCGCGAGCTGCGAGCCACGACTTGATCTCGGGCCAGCCGTAGAGCTCGCCGTTGTACGTCACCCACAGTGACCCGTCCTCGTTGGGCATGGGCTGGCGCCCGCCGGGCGAGAGATCCACGATCGCGAGCCGCCGCTGGCCGAGGGCGACCGGACCCTCGCACCACAGGTCCTGGTCGTCCGGCCCGCGATGCCTGAGCACGCCGGTCTGGCGCAGCACGAGGTCGCGGTCGGCGGGACTCGAATCCCGGTAGTGGAAGACGCCTGCGATGCCGCACATTTCAGTGGCCTCCCGAGAGGTCCGGCGCCGGCGGCCCGCGATCGGCTCCGCCCGCCCTGGCGATGCGGATCGCGCCGGCCCGCAGCCCCGAAAAGTAATCCCGATCGAAGAAGTAGTCACTCAGCCGGAAGTTGGGATAGTGAGGCGTGCGGTACACCTTGATCTCGACGGCCCAGCCGCCCTCGGCCGCCGCGCGCGGGATCGCGACGCTGAAGGAATCGCGCACAACTTCTTCCGGGCGCCACAGGTCGACGCCGTAGGCGCCGCCCACCGGCAGGTGATCCGCGCGGAAGCGGTACAGCTCGTGTCGCGCGCGCTCCAGCACCTTGCGCGCCGGCTTGGCAAGCGGCGCGGGCGGGGCGAACTCGCCTGGGAGCGCGCGATCGAAACGCACCGCCACCCGGTAAGACCCGGGCGGCAGCGGCGTCAGCGCGCGCCACAACGCGACGCCGTGCAGCGTGTCGCCCGGGGCCAGCACCCGCGGCCACAGCGCGAGCACATGCAGCGCCGGCGATCCTCCCGCGCCGAGGCGCGCGATGGGGAAGCGATCGGGCTCGAAGCGCGCCACGTAGAGCCTCGGCTGCGGCGGCTCGTCGAGCGAATCGAGCGCAGCTCCCCGCAGGCGGTAGACCACGAAGTCGCCCGTGTCGTGAACGCGCTCGAACGCTTCGGGGTGCCGGTCGAGGCGCGCGCGCGCGGAGCGGAACCACTCGGCGCTCGGCGCCCAGTAGTCGAATTTCGGAGGCGACGCGAAGCGCCCGTTCAGGACGACGGCGCCCACGCCGTAGCGGCGCACGACCTCGCGGGTGCGTGCCCAGGTCGCGCACGGGTCGAGCGCGTCGCGGGCGTCGAGCAGTCGGGCGAGCGCGTCCGGATCGTTGGGCGAGCTGTGCTGGTCCACCAGCGAGACCACGTACTGCCCGCTCAGCATGGGCACGGCGTACGAGGTCGCGGGATCCGACAGCACGACGCTGCCGGGCGCGAGATGCTCGTCCATCCAGCGGAGATCGGCACGCCATGCGAGCGGGCTGAACTCGTTTTCGAAAGCTGCGAACCACCCGGGCCGGATCAGGCTGAGCATCGTGTCGCGGACGAACGGCACGAGCCCCCAGGCCAGCACCAGCGCGCCCGCGAGGGCCATGACCCACGCGCGCCTCCCGCCGACTCCGCCGCGCAGGCGCGCGGCCAGCGCCAGGGCGCAGATCCCAACGAGCCCGGCGGTCGGCAGCATCCACACCGCGCGCATCAGGAGGTACCCCACCCGCGGCTCGAGCCACGACACGACGGGCGGGCAGAACAGCACCACCGCCACCCCCAGCGAAGTTGTGAGCACGTAGAGCGCGGCATCGTTGCGGCGACCGTGGCGCCACAGCGGCCCCCACGCGAGCGGGTACAGCATCCACATTCCGTTGATCCAGTCCCACAGCACGCCGGGCGAGACCACGCGAATTCCGCCGGCAAGCCACAGCAGTCCCTGGGGCTCGGTGTGGATGACGTTCGCGGGTGCGCCCGCCTGGTACGCGCGCCACACGGCGAACGGCAGACTGGCCGCCGCCATCGCGGCGGCGGTCCCGGCCGCGCGCCGCAGCGCAGCGCCCGTCATTCGGTCCCGGACCGCGATGCCGACCAGGTACGCACCGGCGGCGATCGCGAGCTGGAGCCCGGAGTAGATGTGAGCGAACACCGCGGACATCGCCAGGGCCACAGCCGCTGCGCGCGAACGCCGGGTGCGGTCCGTGAGATCGGCGAGCCACGCGATCAGGGCGGCGAGACACAGCTGGTCGGCGAGAAACGTGGAGAACACCGCCTTGCGGAGCGGGGCCCACCCGGCGGCGCCGGCCCCCAGGAAGAGGGCGGCCCACGCAACGGCCGCCGCGCCGCTCGCGCCGGCGGCGAGCCAGCCGAACGCCGCCGCGTTGAGGATGAAGAGCGGCGCGATCGCAGCCGAGGCCCAGGTCCACGCTCCGACGGCCTCCACGCGCGCCAGCTTCGCGATCAGGGCCACCTGCGGATGCCAAAGCCCCTTCCGCGGGTCCACGCCGGCCGCGCCCGCATCCTTGAAGAAGGCGTCGCGCGGGAAGACGTCGCCATCCGTCATCATTCGCCGGATCGTGCCGATGTGATCGGGCGAGTCGCTGTAGTAGGTGATCGGCGTGCCGAGCCGGCCCGCATGCAGCGCCGCCAGCAGCGCAGCGGCGAGGACCGCCGCCAGAGCCCACGGCGTTCGCGAGAGAGAAGGCGCCGGATGGATGGCGCCCGCCGAGACGATCGCGGAGGAGGCGGAGCCCGATGCGGATGGCCGCGGATCCGCCGCCCCGCCCGGACGGGGGGGGGCGAAGCGTCGCAGCGCGATCGCCGGGAGCCACAGCGCGACCGTCGCCCCCGCGCTCCACCCCACCAGCACCGTGAACGGGAGTCCGAGCGCGCGAGTGACGAGCAGCAGCAGCGCGTTCCACGCAACGCCGAAGCCCGCGGCCCAGGTCGGCGCGAGCCACGCTCCGCCCGGCGGCATGAGACCGAGATGGACGAAGGCGGCGCCCGGCAGCAGGACGAGGACGCAGAAGGCGAGCGCCACCCGCCAGGACCCGGGAAGGAACGACAGAGCGCCCCCGAGCAACGCGACGTGGATGGCGAGCCCCAGGATCAGCAGGCCGAGCGCCGCGCGCCGGCTCACGGCGCGCCCTCCCATTGGTAGAGCGAGAGCGCGCCGTTCCGGTAGAGCG
>VBOS01000414.1 GCA_005893185.1 Candidatus Eiseniibacteriota bacterium | reverse complement strand
AGACCGTCACGCCGCGCGGCTCGCGTTCGCGGATGAACGCCGTCAGCTCAGCGCAGCGCTCGCCGTTCACGGCCTGCTGGGCCTCCAGGCCGCTCCTCGCCAGGTCCACCAGCGTCGATGTGTCCACGTCGATGTTGTAGAAGCCGGCCTGGATCGCTTCGGCCGTCAGCTCGCGCACAGCTCGGACCTCGCCATCTGGATCGCCCGCGTACTTCTTCGCGTTGACCTGGAAGTGATCGCCCTGCAGGAACACCGGTCCGCGCCAGCCCTCGCGCAGGGCCGCCGCCAGCACCACGAACGCGTACTCCGCCGGCCGCTGGTCGGTGTACGAGATCTCGGATCGGGCGATCTCGCAGATCACGGCGCCGGCATCGAGCGCACGGCGTGCCCGGAACAGCGCGCGCGCCGTGTCGTAGGCGAGGCCGCGGATGTTGATCGCCGGCACGGTGAAGGAGGCCGGGACATCGCCGCGGCCGCGCGCGACGTAGAGCGCGTGAATCGAGGCCGGGTAGACGCCGGAGGAGCGCGCCTGCTCGAGCACGACCGCACGTGCAGCTTCGCGCGTCGGCGCGGGCGCAAAGACACCGGTCCAGGCCAGCCGGTCGAGCGCCTGGCCGCTTCCGCTCGCGGCCGCGGCAGCTGCGTGGCGAACTTCGTCGAGATTCCTGAGTTCCATGGAACGGTCCCCGTGATCCTTGGCTCCGGCAGGACGCCTGCGAAAGTATCGGCACGAGGCCACGGCGCGTGAAGCGGCGCAAGTATACGAGCGTCGGCGGGGGAGAGCCAGCATTGATCGCCCGCGTTTGACAGCCCCCAACCGAGGGGCTTCAATCGCGCCGTTGGCTGCGCATCTCGCGCGCGCTCGTCCCAAGGAGAACCGGTGGAGTCCACTACGACCGCGGTGTGCCGCCTCAGGGTCAACGGCGATCTCCGCGAGTGCGCGATCGCCCCGAATAGCACACTGCTCGAAGCCTTGCGCTATGGGCTCGGCCTCACCGGGTCCAAGCAGGGCTGCGACAAGGGCGACTGCGGCGCCTGCACGGTGGTGGTGGACGGCGAGCCCGTGCTCTCATGCATCTCGCTGGCGCTGGCCTTCGAGGGCCGCGAGATCACGACCATCGAGGGCGTGAGCGAGGGCGGCAAGCCGCATCCGCTTCAGGATGCCTTCGACCTCACAGGTGCCGCCCAGTGCGGCTTCTGCACGCCCGGGATCCTGATGAGCGCGTGGGCCCTTCTCCGGAAGAACCCCAGCCCTTCGCGGGACGAGATCGCCCAGGCCCTCTCCGGGAACTTGTGCCGCTGCACCGGCTACACGAAGATCTTCGAGGCGGTGGAGCGCGCGGCAGAAAGCCTGGGCGGCGCCCGATGAAGCGCCGAGGCACGCCCGCCATCCCCGCCGACCGCATGATGCCGGCGGAGAAACGCCTCATCCCGCCCGCTTGGCCCGGCGGGCGCACGGCGCCGCCGAACCGCGAGTTCCGCGTGATCGGCAAGCGCAACCGCAAGGTCGAGGGGCTCGCCAAGGTCACGGGCCGCGCGATCTACGCCGACGACATCGCGCTGCCGCGCATGCTGCACGGGAAGCTCCTGCGGAGCCCGCACGCCCACGCGCGCATCCGCTCGATCGACGTCTCCGCCGCCCGCGCGCTTCCGGGCGTGCACGCGATCCTCACGGGCCGGGACCTGCCCGAATACTTCGGGATCATCCCGTGGACCGAGGACGAGCAGGCCCTGTGCGAGGAAAAGGCGCGCTACGTGGGCGACGCGGTCGCAGCGGTCGCCGCCGAGAGCGAGCTCATCGCGGAAGAGGCGCTCAAGCGGATCCGCGTCGAGTACGAGACGGTGCCGGCGATCACCTCGATCGACGAGGCTCTGGAGCATCCCGAGATCAAGGTCAACGAGAAGGCGAAGGAGGGGAACATCTCGAAGCACGTCCACCTCGAGTTCGGCGACGTGGAGGCCGAGCTCGAGAAGAGCGACGCGACGATCGAGGCCGAGTACTGGTACGAGGGCTCGACCCACGCGCCGATCGAGCCGCACTGCGCGATCGGCGATTTCGACGCAACGGGCTTTCTCACGCTCTACTCGAGCACCCAGGTCGCGCACTACCTGCACCGCGACCTCGCGAAGGTGCTCGGGCTCCCGACCCAGCGCATCCGGGTGATCCAGCCGGTCGTGGGCGGCGCGTTCGGCGGCAAGAGCGAGCCGTTCTCGCTCGAGTTCTGCGCGGCCAAGCTCTCGATGCTCACCGGACGCCCGGTCAAGATCCTCTACACCCGCGAGGAGGTGTTCTACGCCCACCGCGGGCGGCACCCGATGCGGCTCCGCTACCGCACCGGAATCAAGCGCGACGGCACGCTCACGGGCGTGGACGCGAAGATCCACATCGACGGCGGCGCCTACTCCTCCTTCGGGCTCGTCACCACCTATTACTCGGGCCAGCTGCTCACAGCCCCCTACCAGATGAAGGCCTACCGCTTCGACTCGACGCGGGTCTTCACGAACAAGCCGTGCTGCGGGCCCAAGCGCGGGCACGGCTCGGTCCAGCCGCGCTTCGCATTCGAGTGCCAGATCGACAAGCTGGCCGATGCGATCGGCATGGACCCGATCGAGGTGCGGCGCCGCAACTTCCTCGGTGAGCACACCCGCACCGTGAACGAGCTGCGGGTGACATCGAACGGATTCCCGCAATGCCTGGAGGCGGTGGAACGCGCCTCCGACTGGAAGCGGAAGTTCAGGCGCATGCCGTACGGGCACGGCGTGGGAGTTGCGGGCAGCATGTACATCAGCGGCACCAACTACTGCATCTACCCGAACGAGATGCCCCAGTCGGGCGTGCAGCTCAAGCTCGACCGCAGCGGGCGGGCCACCGTCTTCTGCGGCGCCTCCGACATAGGGCAGGGCTCGGACTCGGTGCTGGCGTACATCGTGGCCGAGGAGCTGGGACTCGACATCGGCGACATCCGGGTGGTGGCTGCCGACACCGATCTCACGCCGGTGGACCTCGGCTCCTACTCGAGCCGCGAGACCTTCATGGTGGGAAACGCCTGTCTGGATGCCGCGCGCAAGCTGCGGCTCATGGTGGCGGAGTCGCTCGCCGAGCGCTGGGGCTGCCGCGCGGAAGATGTCACGCTCGCGGGCGGTGTTGCGTGCTCGACCCGCGCGCCCGAAAAGGAGTGCATGAGTGTCCAGTCGGCGTTCCAGCTCGCAGAGGCGCGCCACGGCACGCTGGGCTCGGTTGGCTGGTACCAGAGCCCCAAGCTCGGCGGCGACTATCGCGGCGGCACGATCGGCGCCTCGCCCGCATACTCCTTCACCGCGCACGTCGCCGAGGTGGAGTGCGATCCCGAGACCGGACGGGTGAGCGTGCGAAAGATCTGGGTCGCCCACGACTGCGGGCGCGCGTTGAATCCCGTCGCGGTCGAAGGACAGATGGAGGGCAGCGCCTACATGGGCTTCGCGGAAGCCATCTTCGAGGAGCAGCTCTTCAAGCCCGAAGCACCGGGCCACGGCGCCGGGCTCCACCACGGGCCGTCGCTGCTCGACTACCGCATTCCGACCTCGCTCGACACACCGGAGCTCGAGTCCATCATCATCGAGTCGGTGGATCCGGAGGGCCCCTACGGCGCGAAGGAGGCGGGAGAGGGGCCGCTCCATCCCAGCATTCCCGCGATCGCGAACGCCATCTACGACGCGCTCGGCGTGCGCTGCGATCGCCTGCCCTTCGATCCGCCGCGCGTGTTCAGGCTCCTGCGCTCGTGCGACGCACGCGCGCAGTGGGAGCGGGCGCGGGCGCATGTGCACGAGGCGGCGACCGGTGCGCAGGCGACCGCTGAGCGCTCGCCCAGCGGCACGCGGGCGCGCTGAGGCGGACGTGCTCACGCTCCCGAGCTTCGAGTGGGCCAGGCCCCGCACGGTGGAGGAAACGCTCGCGGCCCTGAGCGACCGTCCGGGGGAGACGCTGGTGGTGGCGGGCGGCACCGATGCCGTTCCCAACCTCAAGCATCGGCTGCACGAGCCGCGCCTCGTCGTGCACATCGGCGGCGTGCGTGAGCTGCAGTTCGTGCGCGACGCGGAGGACGGGCTTCATCTCGGGGCGCTCGTCACGCTCGCGGAGCTCGCCCGGCACCCGGTCGTGCGCCGCGACTTCCCTTCGCTCGCCAGGGCCGCCGGGCTCGTGGCCGGCCCTCAGCTCCGCAACATGGGAACGCTGGGCGGGAATCTTTGCCTCGACACGCGCTGCACGTACTACAACCAGACGTACTTCTGGCGCTCTGCGCTCGGCTACTGCCTCAAGAAGGACGGCGCCGCTGCGTGGCGGCGCACTCCTCGGACGTCGCGCCGGTGCTGATCTCGCTCGGCGCCCAGGTCGAGATCGCGGGACGCGCCGGCCGGCGCTCGATCGCGGTGGACGACTTCTTCGTTCCGGACGGGATCCACAACAACGTCTTGAAGCCCGGCGAGCTGGTGGTGCGCGTCTTCCTCCCCGCGCGTGCCCGGGGCATGAGGTGTGGCTACCAGAAGCTGCGCCCGCGTGGGGCGATCGACTTCCCGATGCTCTCGGTCGCCTTCGCCGCCCGCGTCGAGGGCGGCGCGTGCCGGGAGGCCGCGCTGGTGGTGAGCGCGATCGCCGCTCGCCCGCGGGTGATCCACGGCGTCGAGGCGCTGGCGATGGGAAAGCCACTGGACGAGAATCTGGCCGAAGCGCTGGCTCAGGCCGCGTACAAGCAATGCCATCCGCTCATCAACGTGCCCTACGATCACGACTACCGGCGGGAGATGGTGCCGGTGTTCGTGCGCAGGGCGGTG
>VBOS01000415.1 GCA_005893185.1 Candidatus Eiseniibacteriota bacterium | reverse complement strand
AGTTCGCGGCGTCGTGGAAGCCGTTGCTGAAGTCGAACAGCAGCGCGACGCCGACGATGACGATCACATCGAGCGGCCACGCCATGCTCAGCGGCTCTTGAGCACGATCGCCTCGATCGTGTTGGCCACGTCCTCGCAATCGTCGGTCGCGTTCTCGAGCCGCCCGTAGATCTCCTTCCAGCGCATCACGTCCAGGAACTCGTGGGCGCCGCTGAACAGGTCGGCGACGACGTGGCGCGAGATCGTGTCGGCTTCGTTCTCGAGTCGGTTGATCTCGATCGTGAACGCCATCAGGTTCTTGAGGTCCTTGAGGTGGTCGACCGCCTGCTCGATCTGGATCGCGCACTCGGTGAGGATCTCGGTCATGCGCTGGGCTTCGGGGGTGGGCTTCGGCACCTTGAACAGGAACAGCCGGTTGCCGACGCCTTCGGTGGCGTCCAGCACGTCGTCCAGCCCGCTCGCCAGGTCGTGGATGTCCTCGCGCTCGAGCGGCGTGATGAACGTGCGGTTCAGCCGCTCGAACAGCTCGTGCGTCACGAGATCGCCCTGGTGCTCGACGTCCTTGAGGCGCTTGGCGCGCTCTTCCAGCTGGTCGAAGCGCTGCACCATCTCCTGCAGCTGCTCGCAAGCTCCGCGCACGAGCCCCGCCTGCTTCCGGAACAGCGCGAAGAAGTCTTCATCCCTGGGGAACAGCGAGAACATGGACGACCCCCGAATTCGGGTTGGGAGTGACCTCGAATGCGCGCGACGGTGTCCCCACGATCGGCAAGCGATAGCAGAGCGGCGCAGCCGCGGCAAACGATCGGGCCCGCCGGATGCGGGCGCGTTCCCGCCGGCCCGGCGCCGGCCGCGACGCTACTCCCGGGCGGAGCCGCGGCGGTCGCGCTTGCGCACCGCAGCGCGGCGCTTCTCGGCGAGCCGTCGCTCCCTGGCTGCGGCCGTCGGCTTGGTCGCGATCCGGGGTACCGGCTTCCGCGCGCGGCGCAGCAGCGCCTCGCGGACCCGCTCGAGCGCTCGGGTCCGGTTGCGCGCCTGCGACCGGCTCTCGGTCGCCACCCGCACGATCCCGGTCGGCAGGTGACGGACCCGCACGCTCGACTCGGTCTTGTTCTTCTTCTGCCCGCCGGGTCCCGAGGAGCGGTAGGCCGTGATGAGGCAGTCGCGCGCCAGGCGCTCGAGATCCTCGGCGGCGGGCCTCATCGAGGGTCGCGGGCGCTACTCGAGCTGCTTGTTGAACCGCAGCGTGCTGAACCAGAGGAACAGCACCGCGAACCCGACCAGCGCCAGTGATTGCGGCCACAGCGCTTCCAGCCCCACGCCCTTGAGCACGATGCTGCGCATGATCTCGAGGTAATAGGTGAGCGGCAGGATCAGACCCAGCTCCCGCGCCAGCGGCGGCATGCCCTCGCGCGGGAACATGAACCCGGACAGGAGCACGTTCGGCAGCAGGATCATGAACGAGGTCTGCATCGCGAGCGCCTGCGTCCGCGCCAGCGTGGAGATGAACAGCCCGAGGCCCAGATTCGCGACGATGAACAGCAGCGACAGGCACCCGGAACAGGAAGTGCCCGACCAGCAGCACCGCCGTGATCTGGGCGAGCCCCACGAGCACGTAGGGGCCGATCTTGCCCAGCATGATCTCGGCGCGGGTGAGCGGGGTCACGATCAGCTGTTCCAGCGTGCCGTGCTCACGCTCGCGCACCACCGCCATCGCGGTCACGACGATCAGGATGTTGGACAGGATCATCCCGATGATGCCGGGCACGATGAACAGCGGGCTCGACAGCGCCGGGTTGTAGAGCGGCCGCACGCGGACATCGATCGGGAGCTGGGTCCGCCCGGCTCCGGCGCGCTGGCCGAGGATGTCGAGGCTGCCGCGCTGGCCCACGAGCTGGGCCGCGGCGATGGCGCTCTGGGACGCGGTCGGCGAGGTCGCGTCCACCAGCACCTGGACTGGGGCCGGCCGCCCGCGCTTGATCCGGCGCGCGTAGTCCTCGGGGATCACGATCGCGGCATGCGCCTCGCCGTTGTCGACGCGCCGGATCGCGTCCTGGTACGAGACCGCCTGCACCCGGATGTCGAAATTGCGGGTGGCGCCGAAGCGCTGGATCAGCTCCCGGCTCTCCTGCGTGCGGCTCGCGTCGTAGACCGCGGTGTACAGGTTGCGCACGTCGAGCCTGATGGCGTAGCCGAACAGCAGGAGCTGCATGACAGGGATGCCGAGCATGAGCGCGAGCGTGCCGCGGTCGCGCCGCATCTGGATGAACTCTTTCGCGAAGATGGAGCGCAGCCGCCCGCGGTTCATCGTGAGGCTCCGCGCGCGGCGCTGCCGCCGTCCGAGGCGCGACCGCCGGGGACGGGCAAGGCGCCGCCGATCACGGCTGCTGCTCCTGAAGCATGACGAAGATGTCCTCCAGCGTCCGGTCGCCGCCGAACTTCGCGCGCACCTCGGGCGGCGTGCCGATCGCCGTGAGCTTGCCCAGCGACAGGAACGCGATCCGGTCGAACCGCTCGGCCTCGTCCATGTAGTGCGTGGTGCAGATGATCGTGGTGCCTTCCTCGGCCAGCCCGCGGATGATCTGCCAGAACAGCCGGCGCGAGCCGGGATCGACGCCCGCCGTGGGCTCGTCCAGGAACAGCACCGGCGGATGATGCAGCACGGCGCAGCCGAGCGCGAGCCGCTGCTTCTGGCCGCCGGACATCACTCCGGTCAGCCGATTGCCGAGATCGCCCAGCCGCATGCGCTGCTTGGCCCATGCGACGCGCTCGTCCAGCTCGCGGTCGAGTCCGTAGACCCCGCCGTAGAAGCGCAGGTTCTCGTCCACGGTGAGGTCGCGATACAGGCCGAACGCCTGCGACATGTAGCAGATCGCGGCCTTCACCCGATCCGGTCGCTCCGTCACCTCCACGCCCGCGACGCGCGCCCGGCCGCTCGTCGGCCGCAGCAAGCCGCACAGGACCCGGATCAGCGTCGTCTTGCCGGAGCCGTTCGGGCCCAGGATGCCGAAGATCGCTCCGCTCCGGATGTCGAACGTGACGGAATCGACGGCCACGATCGCTCCGAAGCGCTTCGTGATCTCCTCGACATCGACCGCGCGGCCGTCTCCCCCGGGCCGATCGGGCGGGCGCGGTCCACGCCGCCCGCGGCTCGCGGCCGTGCGGAGTCGGGCGGGGCGCCCTCGCTCATCGGCCCGGCTCCAGAATTCGGGCCTCGGCAGGCAGGCCCGGCTTGAGCGTTCCGTGGGTGGGGTCGAGCGCCACCTTGACGCCGAACACGAGGTTCGCGCGCTCGTCCTCGGTGAGCGCCGCGCGCGGCGTGAACTCGGCGCGCGTCGCGATCTCGGTCACGCGCCCGCGGAACACGCGGTTCTCGCCGTCGACCCGGATCTCGGCCGGCGCTCCGAGGCGGACGCCGGGCAGCCGCGGAGCATCGACGTAGCACCGCATCCACAGGCGCTCGGGATTGCCGAGCGTCACCACCGGAACGTTCGGCGCCACGAGCTCGCCCGGCTGGAAGTTCCGCAGCAGCACGACGCCGGCGCTGGGGGCGAGCAGGCTGAGCTCGCCGAAGCGCGTTCGCGCCCCGGTCACCTGGGCGCGAGCCGCGTCGGCCGCGTGCTGCGCGGCGGCGATCTGGGTCTTGCGGGAACCCTCTTCCAGCAGCCGCAGGCGCTCCGCCGCCTGCGTGCGGCGCGCGGCCGCCGCGTCGGCTGTGGTGCGCGCGCGATCGTAGTCCGACGCCGACGCCACGCGCTGCTCGTAGAGCTTCCGGATGCGCTCCAGGTCGGCGGCCGCGAACTCCGCCTGCGCGGTCGCGGCCTTGAGCTCGGCGCGCGCCGACTCGATCTCGGCCGGCCGCGGCCCCGCGCGCACGTCCTCGAGCTGCGCCGTGGCGCGGGCCGCCTGCGCCGCTTGCGACACGAGCTCCGCCACCACTTCGCCGCGGTCGAGCACCGCGAGCGTGTCGCCGGCGCGCACCGTATCTCCTTCGTCGACGCGCAGGCTCGCGACGCGCCCGCCCACCATCGACGCCACGTCGATCTCGTCCATCTCGATGGTGCCGCTGGCGCGTACGCCCGAGCCGCGGCCGCTGCACGAGCCCAGCACGAGCAGCGCCACGCCCAGGCGGAGCGGACGCGAGGCGGCGGGCATGCGCGGCACGGCTCCTTTCTCGAAACGACCCGGACTTGAGCTCAGTGGATCCGATCCGGATCGAGCACGCGCGCGACGAACCCCACGATGCGCGCCTCTAGCGCGGCGTGACCGGGTGCCTCGACCAGGTCGAAGTCCGTGCGGCCCGGCGCCGGCAGCATCAGCAGCGCGCGCCCGTTCCACATGACGCGTGCGAGCTCGACGCGCCGTTCCGCCCGCACCGCGAACACGCGCCCCGGCTCGATCGCAGCCGGCGCGCGCGAGATCACGGCGATGCGCCCCGCGCCCAGGTGGGGCACGCGCCGCACCGACGATGCGGCGAGAACATACGCGAACGGACGCGCCAGCGCCTCCGGCGGGCCCAGCGCGGCCGCAGCGAGGCTCAGCACGCGCAGCGTCTCGCACGCCGGCCGGAGCGCATCGCCGGGATCGGCGCCGTCCGGGATCACAGGGACGCGCCAGCGCACGAGGGCGGGCGCGGAATCGGGCGCAGGCGCCGGAGGCCGCCAGGCTCCCGCCGCAAACGCCGCGAGCTCGGGATCCGCGAGCAGCGTCTCCGCGGCATCCAGGACCGACCGCAGATTGCCGCGCTGGAGCGCCCTTGCCCATGCGGCGACGAGCTGCTCATCCTCTCCCAGGGCACCCGCGATCCTGGAGGCCACGTCTTCGCTGGGAACCTTGTGTCCGTTCTCTATATGGAAAATGTAGCCTGCAGAGTGCAGCCCCGCCCGGAGGGCCACCTGCTGGAACGTGAGGTTGAGCCTCAACCTGGAGCGGCGCAGTCTCTGGAGAATGGGGTCCGCGTGGGAATCCGATCGGCCTGGGTGCATTGGCAACATCTTACGACGAGGATAGCGCGAACGACACTGTTATGTTCTCTATATGGAGAATGGATTCGAGTCACGCCGGCCTCGCCTGGACCAGTGGCGCCGGGATCTCTCAGCGGGCCTTGGAGTCGTAGCGCTGCTTGAGGGCGCCCCAGCTCCCGCGGACGGTAGGAGTGGGGAAATCGAGGCCGGTCCCCGCCGCCAGCACGGCCAGCAGCACCGAAGCCGGAGTCGGCGGGGCGTCGCCGATCGTGCAGGCGGAGCCGAGAACGACGAAGGGCGCGATCGCCTCCGACCGGGAGCTGTCCGACGCCACGGCCAGCATCCGCAGGGCGTAGTGGCCGATCGGGAGTGCCGCCGGCACGGGGAAGTCGAACGCCCGTTTCTTGAGCTCGTTGGGACCGAGCCGGGTGCGGAGCTGCACCGGCCCGATCTCGGCGGACTCGTAGGCAAGCGACACGTACACCCGCACGCGCAGGGGCTGGGCGTCGTCGTTCCACAGCGCGAGCGCGAGCTGCCCCTGACCGCAATGGCGCAGCGTGTCGGGACGCACCCCGAGCCGCACCTGGACGCCGGCCGACGCGCGCGTGGCGCCCAGACCGACCAGCATCAAGGCGACGAGGAAGGCGCGCGTACGGGACATGATGAGGGAGCTTCTCCGATGCCTGTTGGTCCGCCCAGGCGGGCCATAGCATATCACGCGGGAGGCGAGCCGGTGTGACTCGTGTAGTGTTCCGACCCGGGATCAACCGGTGGGGGCAGCCCGATGCCGACGCTGTGCGAAGTCGGAGAATTCGAAGCGATTCGCCGCGTCCTTGCGGCGCGGCCCGCCGCGGCGGGTGTCGTCGTCGGCGGCGGCGACGACGCGGCGGTGCTGCGCTTGGACCCGGCCCGCGAATTGGTCGTCACCACCGACGCGTTCGTCGAGGATCGTCACTGGCGGGCGGGGCTCATCGAGCCGGAAACGATCGGCGCCCGGCTCGCGGCGGCGAACCTGAGCGACCTCGCCGCGATGGCGGCCAGGCCGCGCTGGGCGCTGGTCTCGGCCGGGCTGCGTCCCGATCACGACCTGGATGCGCTGCTCGCGCTCGACGCCGGGCTCGCCCGCGCTCTGGCCGCGCACGGCGCCGCGACGGTAGGGGGCAATTTCGCCGCCGTGGAGGGCGCCGAGTGGCTGAGCCTGACGCTGCTCGGCGACTGCGCGGCGGGTCGGGCCTGGACGCGCGCGGGAGCGCGGGCCGGAGACCTGATCGCGGTGACGGGAAGCCCGGGACGCGCGGCCGCGGGGCTCTCCCTGCTCCAGCGTCACGGTGTTCCGGCGGGAGAGACCTGGTGGTCGGCGCTGGCTGCGGCGTGGCTCGCGCCCCCCGCACGCATCGAGTTCGCGCGGAACGCCGCCGAAACGGAGGCCGTCGCGGCCGCGATCGACATCTCGGACGGGTTCGCGGCAGACCTCGCGCGCCTGTGCGAGGCGAGCCGCGT
>VBOS01000413.1 GCA_005893185.1 Candidatus Eiseniibacteriota bacterium | reverse complement strand
GGCTCGCCCGGCGACAACGCCGTGAGCCAGGCCGCCCATGTCGGGCTCAACACCATGCAGGCGGCGATGATCGGCCACCTGCAGGCAGGCGAGGCGCGAGGCTTCCTCTCTGCACACCCCGAAGCCCTGGTCCTCGACGTGCGCGCTGCCGCGGAGTGGGACGGCGAATTCGGCCACATCGACGGCGCGCGGCAGATCCCGCTCGGCGAGCTGGGCGCGCGCATGGGCGAGATCGAAGCCTGGAAAGGCAAGCCCGTCGTCGTGGTGGACCGCGACGGGGCGCGGAGCGCGAGCGCCTGTCGGATGCTGACCGCGGCCGGGTTCCAGCAGGTCTCGAACCTGGAAGGCGGAATGGTGGCGTGGAGGCAGGCGGGGGACTAGTGGCACGCCGTGAACGATCCGCCGGCGGCCGTCGATTCGTGCCTTCCGCTCAGGTGGCGCGCGTGAGCAGCGCGACACACTCGATGTGCGGAGTGTGCGGGAAGAGGTCGAACGGCGCCACCTCGGCGAGCGTGTAGCCGCGGGCTGTGAAGTCGCGGAGGTCGCGCGCCAGCGTGGCGGGGTTGCACGAGACGTAGACAATCCGTCGCGGTTGCAACTCCGCCACCCGCGCAACCACGCGCGCGTGGAGCCCGGCGCGCGGCGGATCCACGACCACAACTTCCGGCTTCGGTGCTCGCGGCCGCTCCCCGCGCGCCCACTCGCGCAGCACAGCCCGCGCCTCGCCGGCCTCGAAGCGCGCGTTCGCGATGTGGTTGCGCGCGGCGTTCCTGCGGGCGTGCTCGGTCGACTCCGGCACGCTCTCGACGCCGATGGCCTCGCCGGCCGAGCGCGCGAGCAGCAGCGTGAGCGTGCCCGTGCCGCAGTAGAGGTCGAGCACGCACTCCCGGCCCTCGAGCGATGCGGCCTCGAGCGCGCGCGCGTAGAGCGCATCGGCCTGGCGGCTGTTGGTCTGGAGGAAGGCTGTGCCCGAGACCTCGAACTCGAGGCCGCCCAGCCTCTCCACGATCACGCCCGAGCCCACGAGCACGCGCTCTTCGCCGGTTGCGACGTTGGCGCGCGTGCGGTTGAGGAGCAGGCTCACAGCCCGCACAGCGGGGGAGAGCGCCGCCACCTCGCGCGCCCAGGTCTCGAGCGCTGCAATCTCCCCGTCGGCGGCGACCAGATGCACGGCGCACTCGCCGGTGATCGGCAGGTGGCGCACGGTGAGGAAGCGCACGACGCCCTCGTGGCGGCGGGGATGGTACGCCCGCCAGCCGTGGTCTCGCGCGAAGCGCTGGGTGAAGCGCACGATCTCCACCGTCAGCGGGCTCGGGAGCAGGCAGGTCTCGATCTCGAAGATCCGATCGAACGCGCCGCGCTCGTGGAGCCCGAGGCGCGGCGCGCCGTCCTCGCCGGGCTGGAAGCTGAACTCCATCTTGTTGCGGTAATGGAAGCGCTCGGGCGCCGGAACGATGGCGGCGACCGGCGGAGACGCGATGCCGCCGAGGCGCACGAGCGTCTCGCGCGTCAGCCGCTCCTTGATCTCGAGCTGGCGCTCGTACCGCAGCTCCTGAAAGCGGCAACCGCCACAGCGCTCGGCATGCGGACAGGGAGCCGGGACGCGATCGGGCGAGGGGCGCTCGACCCGCTCGAGCCGGGCCTCGGCGAATGTGCGCTTCGCGCGGGTCACGCGCACCACTACCTGGTCCCCCGGCAGGCCGCGGTCCACGAACACCACGCGGCCGTCGTGCCGCCCGACCGCCTTGCCGCCGAGCTCCAGATCCGAGATCGGCACGGTTAACAGCTCGTTGACTTGCATGGTCTTGATGGCGTGCGCGGGCAACTTCCGGGAACCGGGGACCGTCTAATGCGGTTGTAACAGAGGCGCCGGTGGTCTCGCGATCGACCGGCTCACCAGGCGAGGCTACGTCCGCAAAGCTGGCGGAGCCTAGCACAGGGGGTATGGGAATGCGTTGGCAGACAGGCAGGTGGGCGCCGGGCATGGCGGCGACGTTGCTCGTGCTGGGCATGGGCGTTGCGAGCGCGGCCGAGACGCCGCAGGCGAAGGACACGAAGGCCGCTCCGAAAGCATGGCTCGGAGTCTACAGTCAGACCCTCACGCCCGAGTTGCGCGAGGGGCTCAACTACAACGGCAGCGGCGCGCTCGTCAGCCGCGTGGTGGATGGCAGCCCCGCGGAAAAGGCCGGCGTGAAGAGCGGCGACGTCATCGTCGGCATCAACACCACGACCGTCGCATCGGCCACGGATCTCACCAACGCGATCGGCGCGGGGAGGGTGGGGCAGACGATCTCGGTGCGTATCGTCCGCGACGGCACGCGCTCCACCTTGAGCGCGAAGCTCGCCGAGCAGCCGCAGGAGGACTCCGAGGACGGCGAGGCCCCCGAGGCGCCAGGCACCACGCGCTACAAGAGCCATGATGGCGATTTCGAGATGTTCGATCTGCCGGGCTTGGCGATGTTCGGCGGCGGTCGCGGCCGGCTCGGCGTGCGGGTCCAGGACCTCAACCCCGATCTCGGAAGCTACTTCGGCGTGACGAGCGGCAAGGGAGTGCTGGTGGTCGATGTGCTGAAGGACACGCCGGCGGAGAAGGCGGGTCTCAAGGCCGGCGACGTGATCACCAAGGCCGGCGATCGCACGGTGGAGGACTCCGAGGACCTGGTGCGCGCGCTGCGCGACGCCGACAAGAAGGTGACGCTCACCATCGTGCGGAAGAACGCGACGCGCACCATCGAGTCCGAACTGCGGGAATCGACCGTGATCCGCATGCGCCACGACGGCTCGATGTCGTGGCAGGACGGCAACATTCGGATCCGCCGCGACGTGTCGGATGACGTGCGCCGTCAGCTGGACGAGTTGCGCCGCGAGCTGCGCGACCTGAAGACCAAGGTGGAGGAGAAGAGTCGCAACTAGGGGTTGCGAATGATTGCGAGCGGCTCCGTCGCCGCCATTGAGGGAGCGCCGTCCGACCTGTCCGTACACTGAGCTATTGCAAGGGGCGATGCGGCGGATAGGAAGGAGCAGCGCGGCGCTCCTTCAAGGCGGCGGCGGACCGAGGGCCCGGCCGGGCGACGACGGCCGGGCTTTTCGTTGGTGGGCTCGCCCTCCACCTGCTCCAGAGCAGGTAGAGCCATTCCGGGCGCCGGCGAGGCGATGGCTGCCACGCGTCCTTGCACCCTCTTCTCCCGCACCGTAGCGTGCGGAGCATGTCGACCCGTCGTGCCAAGTTCTGCCAGCGCTGCGGCACGCGACTCGTCCTGCGCGACGACAACGGCAGCCTGCGCCCCACCTGCCCGGCCTGCGGCCTCGTCCACTACCGCAACCCGGTTCCCGCGGCCGGCGTGATTCTGAAGCGGGGACCCGAAGTGCTGCTCGTCCGGCGTCGCTACGCGCCCCGCGCCGGAGCATGGTGCCTGCCGGCCGGATTCATGGAGTACGGCGAGACGCCGGAGCGCTGCGCGCGGCGCGAGCTGTTCGAGGAGACCGGGGTGCGCGCGCGGCTCACTGGCCTGTTCGGGGTGTACGCGGGGCACGACGATCCGCGCGTACGCTCGGTGTTGATCCTCTACACCGCGGAGCGCGTGGGCGGGCGACTCGTGCCGGGGGATGACGCGATCGCCGCGAAGTTCTTTCCGCTCGCCCGGCTCCCGCGCGCGATCGCGTTCGCATCGCACCGCGCGGCGCTGGCCGAGCTCGACGGGCGCAAGACCTGAGCACCGGGCGATCGGTGGCGGGGCGAGGTCCGTTTCGCGGCGCACGAGCGTTGGGCGCCGTGGTCGTGATCATGCCGCTTCGCCCCGCATAGAGCGCCGCGAAACGGACCTCGCCCCGCCACCGATCGCCCGGGTGGCCTCAGCTCCAGGCCGCGGCCCGGCGCGCCTTGTCGAGATCGGCCAACGCCACCGCCATGAGCGAGCCCGCGATCTGCGCGCGGTCGAGGTCGTAGTCCTCGAACGGCTCGCCGTTCTTCTTGTTGCTGAGGTTCATCACGCCGCACAGGCGGTTGTTGTAGATGAGCGGCACGCAGATGAACGAGTCGGAGTTGTATGCGTCCTGGCCGGTGTGCTCGACGTCCTT
>VBOS01000055.1:3023-6881 GCA_005893185.1 Candidatus Eiseniibacteriota bacterium | reverse complement strand
GGGGACGACGGGGCGATGCTGTCCTCGCGATTGGGGCCGTACACCCGCGAAGGCACGCCCTTCGCAAGGCGGATCATCATCATGAGCTGCCCGCGATGATGGATCAGATGGTGCAGGAGCGGAAACCGGAGCACGTGGCGGACGCTCACCGATCGGCCTCCGAAGAACGGGAACTCGCGATCCAGGTCCTCGAGCCGAATCCCGCGCACGCGCTCCACCGCTTCCCGATGGACGCGCTCGTACCCCGCTCTCAGCTCGGGGACGGCACGGGGCCGCTCCACGCCGCGCGGCATCGGAGCGTTGAAATCCCGCTTCACGGCGATGGTGGTCATGATCGCCTCGAGCTCGGCGAGGTGCCAGGCGAGCTCGCCGAGGGAGCGGCCATCGGGATCGGGGCGGAAGTCATACTGATCTTCGGGCAGGGTCTCGAGGAGTTTCGCTGTGAGGCGGGACTCGACCTCCCACAGGCTCAGGAACTGCTCGATCTCGTCGCCAAGCATGCGCCAAATCCTCCGGTGCGAGCGAACCTACTACCGCCCAGGGCGGCGCGTAAAGGCGGTGGCCCCGGGATCGTCCGGTGCTATTCTCCGCGCGATGGAGGAGAATGCCGCCGTTCGGTTCGACGCGGATCGAGGCTCGATACCCTCGGGGGAACAATGGCCGCCAACTTCGTCTCGCGGGCCGCCTCACGCCTCGCGATTCCCCGCGCGGTGCGCCCCGCGTTCGCCCTCCTCGTGCTGGCGCCGCTCGCCGTTGCGCCCACGCCCTCGCGCTCCGCCGAGGAGACGCCGACTCAAGCGCCGCACGCGACGGCCGAGACCGCGGCGCCCGTCGCCGGCAAGCCCCGCGGCCACAACGTGCTCACCTGGCCGATCTACGTGCGCTGGGACTCCGAGAACGGAAACGCGCTGCGCGTGTACGGGCCGGCGACGGTCTCGTGGCGGTCCGAGCGGGAGGGCTCATTCTATCTGCTGTGGCCCACGACCGGCGTGCGGCAGTTCACCACCGGCCGCAGCGATCATCGCCTGCTCTGGCCGGTCATCGATCGGGTGCGCGATCCCGCGCGCGGCTACACCGCGCTCCGTCTGGCGACGCGGCTCGTGGAGTACGAGCGGCAGTCCAACGAGAATGTGCAGAGCCTCCGTCTCTCGCCGCTCTACACCAACCTCCGGACGGTCTCCGGCGTGCGAACGTTCGAGATCGCGCCGCTGTACTTCCGCCACGAGAATCCACGCGCGCGCGATCGCGTCATCGAGCTCGGCTACGTCCCGTGGCTGGGCGGCAACGGATTCTCGCTCTACCGTTCGTGGACCGGGACGAGGGCCTACGGCTGGAACGCCGCGCTGTGCTACGGCGGCCTTCGAAGCCCGGAGACCCGGTGGCTGTGGCTGCCTCCCTACGTCTCCGGCGACCGCTCCGGCGGGTCGGGCGCGCCGGCGCGGTTCCGCGCGCTCGTCCCGCTCTACGCGAGGTTCACGTCGCGGGACAACCGCTGGTGGAGCGCCGGGCTCGTCTTCGGCGGCGGACTCAGCGCGACCGGCGCCTGGCTCTCCGTTCCGCCCTACTTCTCCTACGAGCGTCTCGCCGGCAGCAATTCGCCCGCCGGGCTGAACGGCCTGATCCCGCTCTACACCGCGTGGCATTCGCCGGACCTCGGGTGGTGGAACTTCGCGGTTCTCTACAACGGTGGACGGAGCGCCGAGCGCACCTGGCTCTACGCGCCGCCCTTCTTCTCGCAGTCGCACCACCCCGCGACCGGCGGCGGGTCGAGCTATCACACGCTGGTTCCGATCTACGGCGTCTGGCACTCGCCCCGGCGCGACCTCGCGCTGGCGCTGCCCTCGCTGTGGCGCTACCGCAGCGAGCGCATGTCGGCGAGCGGCCTCTGGCCGCTCTACGCCTGGTTCCGCCAGACCGGGACCGATTCTCTCTCGCGCTCCGGCGGATCGGTGGCGTGGCCGCTGATCACGTGGGGACGCGGCAACCGGTACAGGGCCCTCGGGATCCTCCCCTTCTACTACCGCCTGGTGGACGGCGCGGCGGCCACCACGCTCGCGCCGCCCATCTACGCCAGCTTCCTCCGTCCGGATCTCGACGGGCGGATCTTCGTGCCCGCGTACCTGCGCTGGTGGTCGAAGGCCGATTCGCTCGAGGCGATCACGCTCTACTACCGGCGCTGGAACGCGAAGCGGCGAATCCAGGGGCTCTTCCCGCTACAGGAGAGCTTCCGCTCCGCGGCTCTACGGCGCGAGTACTTGATTCCCGTCTACTATCACCGGAAGGACGGCGTCGGCGAGCAGCGACTCGTGCTCCCCGTGTGGGCCGACTGGCGCTCGACCGTGGACGACCGCTCGACGCGCTTCATCGGGCCGGTCGTGCTCACGCGCGGCCATCGGTCCCACGGCTTCGGGGTCGTGCCGATCCGCCGTCCCGGCGCGAGCGACCTCTACCTGCTGCCGCTCTCGAGCTACCGCGCGCGCGCGGACGGACGGCGCGCGGTGGACGTTCTGTGGCCGCTCTACACGCGGCGCCGGCAGGCGGACGGCTCCACTCGATCGGCGCTGCTCTTCTGGCTGGGGCTTGACGAGACGCGGGGCGAGCACCGGCGCGCCTGGCTTCAGCCGATCTACTACTACGATCGCTCGTCCCGCGAATCGAGCTACTTCGCCGTGCTCGGAGGCGTGCTCTGCTCCTACGAGCGCGACGGCCCGCAGCGGAAGCTCAAGGCGCTGCTGATCCCCGTACGCACTTGGAGGAAATCGTGACGGGCGCTCCCCCGGTGCTATTCTCCGCGCCCGTGATCGGAACGCGCCCGCTTCGTCTCCCTCGCGGGGACCGTACACGGACCCGCGCGCTGCTCGCGCTCGTCATCTTCGCCGTCGGAGGAGCAGACATGCAGTCGCACGCGGCCGAGCCGGCGCCCCGCCCCCTCCTGCTCGTCCCGCAGGCGGTGTGGGACGGCCTCGCCGACGCTCCGCACTCGGGCTGGGTGGTGCTGGTGCGCGGCGCGCGCATCGAGGCGGTCGGCCCCGGCGCCGGCGTCACGACGCCCGCCGACGCAGAGCGCATCGCGCTCCCCGGCACGACGCTCATCCCCGGCCTCATCGAGGGGCACTCGCACCTCTTCCTCCACCCGTACAACGAGACGCTGTGGGACGACCAGGTCCTGAAGGAGCCGTTCGGACTGCGCATGGCCCGCGCGGTGGCGCACGCGCGCGCGACGCTAGAGGCCGGAGTCACCACGATGCGCGACCTCGGCACCGAGGGCCGCGCATCATCACCACCACGCGCGCGATCGTCGCGACCGGCAGCTACGGGCCGCGCCGCTCGCTCTACGCCTTCGAGCCGCCGCAGGGCGCCGAGGAGGCGAGCGGCGCGGAGGAGATCGTGCGCGTGGTGCGTAGCCACATCGGTCACGGCGCGGACTGGATCAAGGTCTACGCCGACTACCGCTGGGGGCCGAAGGGCGAGGCGCTGCCCACCTTCAGCCTCGACGAGCTGAAGGTGCTGGTCGAGACCGCGCACGGCAGCGGCCGGCCGGTCTCGGCCCACGCGGCCACGGCCGAGGGCATGCGGCGCGCGACGCTCGCGGGCGTCGAGACCATCGAGCACGGCAACGAGGGCACGCCCGAGGTGTTCAAGCTCATGAAGCAGCACGGCGTGGCGCTCTGCCCCACGATCGCGGCCTCCGAGGCCTACGCGACCTACTTCAGCGGCTGGGTCAAGGGCAAGACGCCGCCGACCGGCGAGCTGGAGGCCAAGCGCGCGAGCTTCAAGGCCGCGCTCGCAGCCGGCGTCACGATCTGCTTCGGCGGCGACGTCGGCGTCTTCCCGCACGGCGACAACGTGCGCGAGCTG
>VBOS01000055.1:0-2977 GCA_005893185.1 Candidatus Eiseniibacteriota bacterium | reverse complement strand
GAGCTGGAGACCAAGCGCGCGAGCTTCAAGGCCGCGCTCGCAGCCGGCGTCACGATCTGCTTCGGCGGCGACGTCGGCGTCTTCCCGCACGGCGACAACGTGCGCGAGCTGGAGGACATGGTGGAGTACGGCATGACGCCGCTCGCAGCACTGCGCTCGGCGACCAGCGGCAACGCGAAGGTCTTCCGCCTCGACGACCGGCTCGGGAAGATCGCGCCCTCTGGAAGGACGGCGCGCGTGTGCGCTAGCCTTTCAAAACGGGAGGGCGACGGCCGATGAGCGAGCGGGAGCATTGGGAATCCGTTTACGCCGGGAAGGAGCCGGCCGATGCGAGCTGGTACCGACCGCACCTCGAGCGCTCGCTGCGATTCATCGAGGAGACGGGCCTGCCCCGGACCGCAGCGATCCTCGATGTCGGCGGCGGGGCGTCGACGTTGGTGGACGACGTCCTCGCGCGCGGATACTCCGACGTGACCGTGCTGGACATCTCCGAGCGCGCCGTCGCGTTTGCGAAGACGCGGCTCGGGTCGCGGGAGGAAGCCGTGACCTGGCTGGTGGCCGACATCTTGAAGATCGAGCTGCCCGAGCAGCGCTATGACTTCTGGCACGATCGGGCGGTGTTCCATTTCCTGATCGAGGAGTCGGCGAGGCAGCTCTACGTCGCAGCTGTGCGCCGCGCGCTCCGGCCCAACGGCCACATCGTGGTCGCGACGTTCGGTCCGGCCGCGCCGGAACGGTGCAGCGGCCTTCCGGTCTTGCGTTACTCGGACGAGGGCATTCACAGACAGTTCGGCCCCGACTTCAGGAAGGTGGGCGGCTCCAGCGAGGTCCATGTCACGCCCTCGGGCAACGAGCAGGAGTTCGTCTACTGCTATTGCCGCATGCCCGAGCCTCGAGGATCGATTCCGTGCTAGTCCGTCCGTGGCGGCGCCTTCGCATCTTCCCGCGTCCACATCGGATGCATTGCTGGCTCGCGCTCGCGCTCGTGCTCATCGCTGTGACGCGGCCTGCTGCGACGGCGCCCGCGGCTCCGACGTCCGCCGCCCCGGCGCTCGCCTACCCGCCAGCTGCGCGCGGTCCGGTCGTGGACGACTACCACGGCACCAAGGTCGCCGATCCCTACCGCTGGCTCGAGGATCTCGACTCGACCGAGACGCGGGCCTGGGTGTCGGCCGAGGCCAGCCTCGCCGAGGGCTACTTGGCGAAGATCGGCGCGCGCTCCCGGATCAAGCGGCGCCTCACCGAGCTTTCCGACTTCGAGAAGTTCGGCCTGCCGTTCCACGAGGGCGGGCGCTACTTCTACACGCACAACACCGGGCTCCAGAACCAGAGCGTGCTCTTCGTGACCGAGGGGATCGAGGGCAGCCCCAAGGTCGCGCTCGACCCCAACACGCTCTCCGCCGACGGGAGCCTTGCGGTCGTCGGCTACGTCGCGAGTCGCGACGGCAAACTCCTCGCCTACGGCGTCTCGGTCGCCGGCTCGGACTGGACCGAGTGGCGGATTCGCGACCTTGCGAGCGGCAAGGATCTGCCGGACGTGATTCGCTGGACCAAGTACTACGAGCCGATCTTCGCGCGCGACGGCAAGGGCCTGTTCTACGGCGGCTTCCCGGCTCCCCCGCCGGGCACGGAGCTGAGCGCCCGCGACCTCGGCCACGCGCTCTACTTCCACGCGCTCGGCGCGCCTCAGTCGGCCGATCGAAAGCTCATCGAGCGACCCGAGCATCCCGACTGGCAATACGAGCCCCATCTCACGCGCGACGGCCGCTGGCTGGTGGTGGCGGTCGGCGAGGGCGAGGTCGGCGACAAGGGCGTCGAGAACCTGTACGCGATCGACCTCGAAGCGCCCGAGTGGACGGCCGTGCCGCTCGTCGAGGGCTTCGACGCCGGCTACGTCTACGCGGGCGCGGACGGCGGGTGGCTCTACTTCGCAACCACGCTCGATGCGCCGCGGGGGCGTGTCATCGCGATCGACCCGCTCGATCCCGATCGCACGCGCCGGAAGGAGATCGTTCCGCAGGGCGCCGACGCCATCGACATGACGGCCGCCAACGTGACGCTCGTCGGGCACCAGCTCGTCGTCCACGCGATCCACGACGCCCATTCCCGACTGGCCTTCTACGGACTCGACGGCCGGCTCAAGAGCGAGCTGATCCTGCCCGGCCCCGGCACGGCCCGCGGGTTCGGCGGCAACCCCGAGGATCGCGAGACGTTCTATCAGTTCACCGACCTCATCACGCCGCCGACGATCTATCGCTGCGATCTCGCATCCGGCTCGAGCAGCGTGTATCGGACTCCGAAGGCGCGATTCGACTCAGGCGATTTCGAAGAGCGGCAGGTCTTCTACCCGAGCAAGGACGGGACGAAGATCCCGATGACTTTGGCGTACCGGAAGGGGCTGAAGCTCGACGGGACCCATCCCACGCTGCTCTACGGCTACGGCGGGTTCGGGGTCTCGCTGCTGCCTTCATTCAACCCGTCGCGCGTGGCCTGGATGGAGATGGGCGGGATCTACGCCGTCGCCAACCTGCGCGGCGGCGGCGAATACGGTGAGGAGTGGCACCGGCAAGCGATCCGCGGCCACCGGCAGGTCGCATTCGACGATTTCATCGCAGCGGGCGAGTGGCTGATCGCTCAGCGCTACACGTCGACGCCGAAGCTCGCGATCCTCGGCGGATCGAACGGCGGTCTGCTGGTCGGCGCATGCGTGACCCAGCGTCCCGATCTCTATGGGGCGGTCGTGGCAGCGGTCGGCGTGATGGACATGCTGCGCTTCGACCGGTTCGGCCAGGGCGCGGGCTGGGTGGCGGACTTCGGCTTGCCGGGCGATCCGGATGACTTCAAGGCGCTCTACGCCTACTCCCCCTACCACAACGTGCGCCCGGGCACGCGCTACCCGCCGACCCTGATCATCACAGGAGATCACGACACGCGCGTGATGCCCGCCCACTCGTTCAAGTTCGCAGCAGCTATGCAG
>VBOS01000412.1 GCA_005893185.1 Candidatus Eiseniibacteriota bacterium | reverse complement strand
GGCGTCGACCGCCTCGCGGCCGTTCGCAACGACGTCGGCGGCGACTCCCATGCGCTCGCACATCCGCACAGCCACCGCCTGGTTCACGGTGTGGTCCTCGGCGAAGAGCACCCGCAGGCCGAGCGTGGCGAGGCTCTCGATCTCCGCCCGCTGTGCTGCGGGCGCCGGCAGCTCCGCCGGCGCTCCGGTCGCGGCGGCGAGCGCGCGCAGCAGGTGGCGGACGCGGACCGGCTTCGTGACCGCCGCCGAGAGCCCGAGGCGGCGCTGCGCGAGCGGGCTCTCGGCGCCGCCCGCCGCCTGCATCAGCACGATCGGGATTCTCCGGAACCGTTTGTCGTCACGCATCTCCTTCGCGACCGCCAGCCCGTCCATCTCCGGCATCGCTGCGTCCAACAGCACGAGCGCCACGGGTGAATGCTCCGCGCCGCGCGCGAGCATCTCGAGTGCAGCCTCTCCGCTCGCCGCGCACTGCACATCGCAGCCCAGCGCCGCGAGCTGCTCTTCGAGGAAGCGGAGACTGCTGGCATTGTCGTCCACCGCGAGGACACGCACACCGCGCAGGCGGGGGGCGCGCGTCCAGGCAGCGGGCGTCTCCGCCGCCGGCGTCCTCTCGAGGTCGAGAGTGATCCGGAAGGTCGTGCCGCGGCCGGGCTCGCTCTGGAGCTCCAGCGTGCCTCCCATGAGGGTCAAGAGCTGCTTCGAGATCGCGAGGCCCAGTCCCGTCCCGCCGAAGCGGCGGAACGTGTCGCCCTCCGCCTGGGTGAAGCCCTCGAACACCGCCGCCTGACGCTCGCGAGGGATGCCGATTCCGGTGTCGCGCACCGTGACCTGGAACGCCGCTCGCACGTCGCTGGGGCGGAGCAGCTCCACCTCGATCGCCACCTCGCCGCGCTCGGTGAACTTCACCGCGTTGCTGGTGAGGTTCGTGAGGACCTCGCGCAGGCGCTTCGCGTCGCCGCGCAGGCGCGGGAATCCCGGCGGGACGCGGAGCGCGACCTCGACGCCCTTCGCGTGGGCGCCCGGCGCGACCAGGGCGCCGACGTCCTCGACCAGCTCGCGGAGGTCGAAGTCCGAGGTTTCGAGCGTCATGCGGCCGGCCTCGATCTTGGAGAGGTCGAGGATCTCGTTGAGCACCCCCAGCAGCGACTCGGCGCTCTTCTGGATCGTGTCGGCATACTCGCGCTGGATCGAGCTGAGCGGTGTCTCCAGCATCAGGTAGAGCATGCCGAGCACGCCGTTCAGCGGCGTGCGAATCTCGTGGCTCATGTGCGCCAGGAAGTCGCTCTTCGCGCGGCTCGCGTTCTCGGCATGGGCGCGTGCGCGCTCCAGCTCGGCGGTGCGCGCCCGCAGCCGGAACAAGTTGCCGACCGCGGTCCAGTAGTGTCGGCTCTGATAGCGGCCCTCCTGCACCAGGACCGCGCAGTAGAGCGCCACCGCCAGGCCCATCGTGAGGCTCTCCGGGCGGCCGAGAAGGGCCGCGGCCAGCGTGATCGGCGCGAGCATGAGCACCAGCAAGGCGGTGAGCAGCCGGGGCTTCGAGCACAGCGCGCTGACCGCCGCCGCGCTCAGGGCGGCGGTGGCGAACATCACGAGCAGCGAGGGGACCTGAAGCCCGTAGTAGGCGGCGATCGAGTAGCTGAACAGCGCCCACAGCCCGGCGAGGCCCAGCGTTGTGACGCCGAATGTCCGGCGCCACTGCTCGGGCGCGCGGTCGTAGATGCGCTCGAACGAGCGCGAGAGGACGAAGCGCGCCCCGCCGATCGCGGCGAAGCCGAGGATCGTTCCGACCGCGAGCAGCGTGTGATCGCGGAGGATCGGCGTGGTGAAGACCAGCGCGGCGCACAGGATGAGGTAGGCCGCCGTGTCGTCGACGGCCCGCCGCGCCAGACTGCGATCGCCGTGGCGGAGAAAGGCTTCGCGATCGGGGGGCGCCAGGTCCTCGGGAACGCCCGCCCAGCTCAGGGCGTCCCGCGACCGTCCTGCCCCGGCGTCGGACATGGGTAGACCCCCGCAAAGTGTGGTGGCGAGCCCTCAGCATCGATTATCGGTCTCCGCGGCCATGCGCTTGAGGGCGGGGGCGGATCCGGACCGCGCCTCATCTCGCAGGTAAAGGGCCGCGCCGCTCGCGATCATCGCGCACGAGATCGCGACCGGGGCCCAGACGGGCTGAACCCAAAAGGGCGAGGGCGGGATGAGGAAGAGGACATCCCGTGTGGCGAGGCTGGGAGGCCACCGGAGCAGGGCGTAGAGCGCGACGTAGTACGTGATGTCCCAGACACCGAAACAGACGAGGAAGGCGCCGAGTCGTGAGCGCCACGCGCGGGCCGCGACCCACGCGACGGCCACCAGCATGACCAGCGTCGCGAGCTCCCGCGTCTGCTCGGTGGCCATGAGCCACGGGATCGCGTGGAGACGCGCCGCGATCTCGCCGGGATCGGGTGCAACCGGACCGTGCGCGATCCCGATCATCGCGCGGATGTAGACCACGACCACGCCCTCGAGCCAGCCCATCGCGATCGCGAAGAGGGCGAGTGCCATGAGCCGCGCGCGCGCCGTGGGAAGCGTCATCGCGGGCGGCGCGGTCCTTTCGCAAGGCCGGACACGTCGGGCTTCTTGCGGGTCGCGGCCGGCGCCTGCTTGGGCCCGGCTTGGGGGGGCGTCCCCGCGGGCCCGGCGTCCGTCCCCCTCGCGCGCGCCTTGGCGGGCGCAGCCCCTCGGTCCACGGCAGAC
>VBOS01000411.1 GCA_005893185.1 Candidatus Eiseniibacteriota bacterium | reverse complement strand
GGCTTTCTTGGGATCGCAGCTCGCGTTCACCGTGCGCACCGAGTGGCGCTGCTGGCGCTCGATCGACTGAGGCGTGCGCACAACGCGGAAGTCGGTGACAGCCCCAAGCGGAACGGATCCGCCATCGGTGGAGGCGAGCGCGAGGCCGCGCAGCCGCTCGCGGCTCGAGCGGTCCTGGGCGGAGAGCCGTGCCACGACCTGGACCTCGCCCTCGGGCCCGCGGTAGCGGGCGAGCGGCCGGCCCCGGAAGAACAGCGCCACGGCGTTCGCGACCGCGCCGGTGTTGAGGCCGGCGCGGGCGGCGCGATCGCGATCCACCACCAGCTCGAGCTCCTGGCTGCCCTTCTGGCCGCCCACGTTCACGTCGCTCACGTCCGGCACCAGGCTCATGCGGCGCGCGACCTCGCCTGCCACCTCCTCGAGCTTCGATCCAGGCGGGCCGAACACGCGGACGCTCACCCGTGATGCGCCGCCGTTGTCGCGGTCGTCGAACTTGAGCTTGACGCCCGCGAACGCCGGCAGGCGCTCGCGCAGGAGCTTCTTCACCTTGGAAGAGCCCTCGTCGTTCTGGTAGGTGGGAATCAGGTAGCCGCGCGTGAACGCGAAGTTGTTGGTGAAATAGGAGTAGGTGGACTTGAGATGGAGCGAGTCCTTGCGCGCCCCCATCCAGCGCTCGACCTTCGCCACCAGGCGCTCGACCTCGCGGTGGTTCAGGTTGTCGGCGAACTCGTAGTTCATGGTCACCGCTTCCACGCGCGATGCCGTGAACGCGCTCTTGTCCACCTTCGTGAACGCGAGCCCGGCGCTCACAACGACCAGCAGCGCGATCCCCACGGTCGCGGGGCGATGTGCGAGCGTCCAGCGCAGAGCCCGCTGATGGAAGCCGGCGATCGCGGCCACGAGCCGCGTCTGCGGCACGGGCCGCGCCGGCAGGATGCGGCCCAGCGCGAGCGGGATGGCTGTGAGCGAGAGGAAGAGCGAGCACAGGAGCGTGAAGATGATCGTTCGCCCCACCTCGCCGATCCAGGTCGAGATCTCGGTGCGGCCGCCGAGTACGAGCGGCAGGAACACGATGATCGAAGTTGCGGTCGAGCACACGACGGCGGGCAACACCTCGCGCGAGCCCACGAGCGCCGCGCGCAGGGGCCCGAGCCCCTTCTGGCGATGGCGGAAGATGCTCTCCAGCACCACCACGGCGTTGTCCACCAGCATGCCGACCGCGAGCATCAGCCCCATCATCGAGAGGATGTTGAGCGTGCGCCCGGTGAAGCGCAGCAGCGCGGCAGCTGCGAGCAGTGAGAACGGAATGGCGAGGCCCACGACCAGCGTCGTCACCCAGCTGCGCAGGAAGACGAACAGGATCACGGTGGCGAGCGCCCCGCCGATCATGCCGGCATGGAGCAGTCCCGAGATCGAGTTCTCGATCTCGTCGCCCTGGTTGGTGAATGTGATGACGCGGATCCCGCCGACGTCGGGATCGCGCCCGATCTCGGCGAGCACCTTCTGGGCGCGCCGGGCGACGGCCACCGAGTTGGCGCCCGACTCCTTGATCACGTTGAGCCCGATCGCGCGCGCCTCGTCGAGGTGGCGCCCGTAGTCGAGATCGGGCTCGGCCATCGCAACGGCTGCGACGTCGCCGAGCTTGAGGCCGGGCTGCCCGAGCGGCAGGTTCCGGATCTCGTCGAGGCTCGCGAACTGGTTCACGACCCTCAGCGGCCAGGTCTCGGCGCCGGGATGGAGCTGGCCCGCGCTCAGGCTGCGGCTCGCGGCCTCGATCCGGTTGAGCACGGTGCCGGCGTCCAGCCGGTGGCGCTCGAGCCCCGCGAGCTGGAAGTCCACGCGCACCTGGGGTGGATCCACGCCGTAGAGCTCGACCTTGGCGACGCCCGGCACCCGGCGCAACGGGTCTGCGACGTGCCGGTTCAGCAGCTCGTAGTCGTTCGAGAGGTCGCGCCCCGCCGAAATGCGGCACTCGAGCACCGGGATGTCGGAGGAGCGCTGGCTGTTCACCTGGATCACGTCCACGTCGGTCGGAAACTGGTCGCGGATTCGGTCGAGCTTCTCGTGCGCCTCGACGCGCAACGGCCCGATGTCCTCGCCCCAGTCGAACTGGACGTAGATCTGGGCCTGATTCGCCGACGAAGTCGAGTATCCTCGGCGGGCCGGGTGATCTCCTCCTCGACCTGCGCCGGCAGCGCGTTGGGGTATGGGATGACGATCTCGAGCCCCGGGAACTCCACCTCCGGAAGGAACGCCAGGGGCAGGCGCGGCGCCGAGAGCGCCCCCAGCACCACGACGCTCAGCAGCACCATGCCCGCCGTGATCGGGCTGCGCAGGCTCCAGCGCGAGAGATTCATGGGTGGATTGCGCCAGAGCAGCGGCGTATGGGGAGGCCTTGTGAGGAGGTGGGCGTGAGCGCTGGAGGCGGCGCGGCGGCGGCGGGGGCGACGGGCCCCGCCGACGAACAGGGCCTCCCCATGCGCCGCTGCCCCCGGTCAAGCATCATGGCGTTCGGTCCAGCGTCGCGTACACCACCGGGATCACGATCAGCGTGAGCATCGTGGCGAAGGAGAGCCCGCCCATGATCGTGAGTGCGAGCGGCGCCCCCACTTCGGAGCCTTGGCCGATCCCGAGCGACATCGGGAGCAGCCCGAGCACCGTGGTGAGCGTGGTCATTAGGATCGGCCGCAGGCGCACCGCCCCCGCCTCGCACAGCGCGTCCAGCTTGGGGCGGCCCGCGGCCCGCAGGCGGTTCGTATAGTCCACCAGCATGATCGCGTTCTTCACCACGATCCCCGAGAGCACCAGCACGCCGATCAGCACCATGACGCTGATCGCGCTCCGGGTCAGCGCCAGCGTGAGGATCACGCCCACCACCCCGAGCGGGAGCGTGAACATGATCACGAACGGGTGCAGCAGCGACTCGAACTGGCTCGCCATCACCAGGTAGACGAGGAAGATCGCGAGCAGGAGCGCGAATCGGATCGACGCGAACGAGTCGCCCAGCTCGCGGTTCTGGCCCGCCAGGGTGGCGCGCGCGCCCGACGGCAGGCCGAGGGAGGCGATCACGCCCTCGATGTCGTGCGAAGCCGAGCCCAGGTCGCGGCCCTTGAGGTTCGCCGACACAACCGCTGCCCGCTGCTGCGCGATGCGGCGGATCTCGCCCGGCCCGCGTTCGAGCGAGATGCTCGCCACCGACGCCAGCGGCACCGAGCGATCCTCGTTGCGCCCCACCTCGAGGTCCGCGAGCTGCGCGACCTGGGAGCGCTGGTTCTCGGCGGCGCGCACCCGCACGTCGAGTTTCCGGTCCTCGTCGCTGAACTCGGTCGCGGCCTCGCCCTGCACAGCGTTCCGCACCAGCCGCGAGGCTTGCGCGGGATCGAGGTGGACCGCTGCGAGCCGCTCGCGATCGAATGCGATCTGCACCTCGGGATCCCCGATCCGCATCGAGGACTCGACGTCCTGGACGCCGCGGATCCCCTGGATGCCCTGGGCCACGCGCGCCGCGATCGTTCGCAGCGTGTCGAGATCGTATGCGTACACCTCGATCTCGACCGGGCTCTTGAAGGTCAGGAGCGCCGGCCGCGCGAACTCGTAGTCGAGCCCGGGCGTGTCGCTCATCGCCGTGCGCAAGCGGGCCGCGATCGCGTCCTCGGCGCCGCGCGGCGCGTTGGGCTTGAGCACGACCGCGATCCGCCCGCGGTTGGGCTCGCGCACAGCGCCGGCGAAGTCGGCCAGGTTGGTCTGGCCGGCGCTGGTGTAGACGAACTTGACGCGCGGGTCGCCCGACACCAGGCCCGCCAGCCGGTCCAGCGCGCCGTCGGTCACGTGCAGGGCCGTGCCTTCGGGCAGGCGCACGTCGAAGTGGAACTCGCCCTGCGCGAACGACGGAAAGAGGTCGCGCGGCAGCATGAGCCCGACCGCGATCGCAGCGGCTAGGCCGGTCGCAGCGACCGCCAGCACGCGTCCGCGGTGCGCGAGCGCGGGGCGCAAGACCCGCGGGTAGAGCTCCTCGAGGCGGTCGTGGAGCACGGCCACCGGGGAGAAGAGTCGGCGCACCCACGGACCCACGAGCCGGCCCAGCCATGACGTGGCGGCGACGATCCCACGCGGAATCAGCAGAACGGCGTACAGGGCCCAGCTCACGATCGAGCGCCATCGTCCCCGGCGTGGGGCGCCCGCGGGCTCGGCTGTGAGTGGCGCGAGGGCGCCCTCCACCACGTCGGGCTCGGCCGGCCGCCGAGCGCGGCGATGGTCGGGACCACGATGAGCGCCACCACCAGGGAGGCGAGCAGGGAGAAGGAGACGGTGAGCGCCTGGTCGCGCACGAGCTGGCCGGCCACGCCCTCGACGAAGACGAGCGGCAGGAACACGACGACGGTGGTGAGCGTCGAGGCGGTGATCGCCATCGCCACGATGCCCGTGCCCTGGCTCGCGGCTTGCCGCACGCTGGCGCCCTTCTCGCGAACCCGGAAGATGCTCTCGAGCACCACGATCGAGTCGTCCACCAGCATCCCGACGCCGAGCGCGAGACCGCCGAGCGACATGAGATTGAGCGAGAGCCCCATCCGGTACATCGCGACGAAAGTTGCGAACACCGAGAGCGGGATCGACAGGCTGATGATGAGAGTGGAGCGCAGGTCGAGCAGGAACGCGAAGATGACCAGGATCGCGAGCAATCCGCCGATGAGTGCCGCCTCGACCACGTTTTGCACCGAGCTCTCGATGAAGCGCGACTGATCGGCGACCGTGATGAGCTTCATCTCAGGCGGCAGCGGCAGCTTCTTGAGCCGCGCCTTCACGGTGCGCGCGACGGCCACGGTGTTGGCGTCGCCCTCCTTGTAGACCGCGATTTCCACGGCCTCGTCGTGTCCGACCCGGGCCACGACGTCCCGTTCGCGCGAGCCGCGCGCGACCGATGCCACGTCGGCCAGCCGCACGACGCCATCGGGCCGCGACGCAAGCACGATCCCGCCCATCTCGCCGGGCGTGAGGAACTGGTTCGCGACCCGCACCAGGTACTCGGCCTGCCCCTCGGTGAGCGAGCCGCCCGCCAGGTTCACGTTCTCCTGCCCGAGACGGCGCGTGACGTCGGCGAGTGTGAGGCCCGTGGCCGTGAGCCTGTGCGCGTCAACCTCGATCTGGATCTCCTCCTCCTCGCCCCCCGCCACGCGGACGGCTGCCACGCCGGCGGCCCCCTCGAGATCGGTCTGGATCGTGCGCTCGGCGATGCGGCGCAGACGCTGGAGATTGCCGCCGCCCGAGAGCCGCACGCGCATGATCGGGTCGAGCGACGGATCGAAGCGCAGGATCGCGGACCGCTTGGCCTCGCGCGGAAGCGTCACGAGGTCGAGCTTCTCGCGCGCCGCGAGCGAGGCCAGGTCCATGCGCGTCCCGGACGCGAACTCCATCGTCACCTCGGACTGCCCGGGGCGCGAGATGGAATGGAGCCGGGAGAGTCCAGGCACGACTCCCACCGCCTCCTCGACCGGGCGGGTGACGAACTGCTCGACGTCGCCGGGGGCCGCGTCCGGGAGGTCGGTGCGGATCGTGAGCGACGGGTACGAGATGTCGGGCAGCAGGTCCACGGAGAGGCGGGAGGCCGCGACCAGCCCGAAGATCACGAGCCCCGCCGTCACCATGAAGACGGTGACCGGCCGTTTGAGCGAGGCGTCTACGATGCGCATGCGCGATTCCTCTCTTCAGCGTGTCTCGCCCGACCCGGGGCCCGGCGCAGAGCGGGTCCCGGTTTCGCGGCGCTAAAGCGGTCCCTGGACATCCGTCCCGGAGCAGGTGCGTCCGGCGCCTCCGCGTCGCGAAACCGGGACCCGCCCTGCGCTGGGCCACCCACGACGGGACTTACGACCGCACGATCCGGATCTTCGAGCCCTGCTTGAGTCCGCCCTGCCCGACCGTCACCACGCGATCGCCGCGGGCGAGTCCGGTCGTGATCTGCGCCGTGTCGTTCTCGATCGCGCCGATCT
>VBOS01000410.1 GCA_005893185.1 Candidatus Eiseniibacteriota bacterium | reverse complement strand
TCGCACTGCTCTCGGTTCTCGACGTGCTCCACGCATCGGCCTCCGCTTCGACGAACCGCCCCCGCTCCCGCCACGCGCGGCACGTTCATACCCGACCCATGGCGCTCGCCGTGCGTCTGCAAGAACCTTCCCATCTCGCAGGACGAGGCCACGGTCGCGCTGGACGGCCAGAACATTCTGGTCGGATGGAACGACATCGACAGCCGCTGCGGCTTGCGATCGCGGCAGAATCTTGGCTGGTCGACCGATGGCGGCGCGACATTCACCGACGGTGGCGGCTTTCCTCCGACCGAACAGGGCGGCACGATCTTCGGCGACCCTTCTCACGCCGTGAATCGCAAGACCAGGGAGTTCTACATCGGAGCCCTTCACGGCAGCGGCGGCGGCGCGGTTGGCGGCGTCGCCGGCGTGCGCGGCCACTTCAGCGGCGGCGCGTTCGTGTTCGACCGACTGACCAGCGTCGCGAACTCACCGGTGAACGATTTCTTCGACAAACCGTGGATGGCCGTCGATTCGCTGAGCGGCAACGTCTACTTCAGCTGGACCGGATTCCCGAACGGCAGCGCGACTTGGGAGATCGACTTCCTGCGCTGCGACGCGAACCTGAATCCGCTCGGACCGGTGCAGAAGGTGAGCGACACGACCGGAGTGTGCGGCGGACAGTTCTCGCAGATCGCGATCGGACCGAGCGGCGAGGTCTACGTGATCTGGCAGGTGTTCGCGTGCGACCCCAACCGCTTCGACGTTCCGGTGGCGAACGTCGTGCGGCGCTCGAACGACTTCGGCGCCACGTTCGGACCTCAGGTCAACCTGGGCTGGCATCCGGTCAACTTCGACGACGGCGGGCCGGGGTTCCTGCGCTTCTTCGCTTCGACGGTCCCGAGCATCGCAGTGGACTGTTCGCGCGGCCCGAATCGCGGCCGGGTCTATGCGGCGTGGGACGAGTCGTTCGACTATCTGTCCGCGCCCCTTCCACTCAATACGATCTGCGTGGACACGGAGCCGAACAACACTCCGGAGACGGCGACGCATCTCACGCCGGGCGGCAAGCTCCGCGGTGCGAAGAGCGGAAACGACTTCGATTGGTACTCGGTGGATCTGCAGAAAGGCGAGACGTTCTATCTGACCGATGTCATCGACTTCCCGACCCAGGTCGACTCCGCGAGCTACGACGCGCCGCTCCAGTTCTATGCGAAAGATCCGAGCGGCCCCATGCGGCTGGTCTCGAACGGCACGCCGTCGATCATCTACACCGCGCCGCGCACGGCGACGTATTACTTCGTCGTCGGATCGACCTCTTCGTCCACCGGAACGTACGTGTTCTACACCGCGCTGGTTCCACCCGCGGCGCCCGGCTCGCGGGCGCGTGACATCCGCGACCAGATCGTCACGTGGTCGGATGATGGCCTCTCGTGGAGCCCGCCGCAGCGCGTGAACGACAGCTCACCCAGCTTCGACGGCCAGTATCCGTCGCTCGCGGTGGATGCGCAGGGCCGCGTGTACTGCGCGTGGATGGATTTCCGCGATGACACACTCACCGGCGCCGCTTCGAGTCAATACGTCGCGATCTCTGGAGACGGCGGCGCGCACTGGGGCCGCAATCTGGAAATGGGCGACGCCCCGTCCTACTGGTCCACGGCCGTGTGCCAGTCGAACGGCAACAACCAGGGCGACTACGAACACATGGCGGCGGACGGGAATCGCGTGGTGCTCGGGTTCACCGACTCACGGTTCGGCGACCCCGACGTATTCGTCGACGTCTCGGTGTTCGCTGCGGGCGTGACGGGCCTGCACGACGCATTCGTGGCGCAGAACGTCGATACGAGCGTCACGATTCACTTCTCCAACGATGGCAACTTTGCGAGAGAATTCGGCTGGCGAATCGAAGATGGGGCGGGCTGGCTGACGGGCGCGACCCCCGGTCTCACGGGCTCTTCGACGCTCGCCGCCGCCGAAACGCTGCTCGTGACCGCGACGCTCCATCCGACGAGGACCACGAGCGACTCGAGCATCGTTCGCTTCATTCACAGCGATCCCACCATCCCCGGGCGCGAGGACACGACAGCGGCCGTGATGCGCATCCACGGGAGCACGACGGCGGTGGGCCCGTGGCCCGCGTTGTGGCTCTTCGCGCCGGCCGCTCCGAATCCGAACTATGGGAACGCCACGCTGACGTTCGGACTCCCGCGGGCGGCGCGCGTCCGGCTCGAAGTGTTCGCGGCCAACGGCGCGAGAGTTCGAACGCTGAGCGACGCCATCGCCGAAGCCGGACCACATGAGCTCGAATGGGACGGGCCGCGATGATCGCGGCCGTCCGGTCCCGACGGGGAGCTACGTGGTGCGCCTGTCGAGCGCCGGCCGCAACCTGACCCAGCGGGTGGTGCTGTTGCGATAGTGGGCGGTGAGGACCGCGTCGCGCGAATTCTACCCTTTCACCGCGCCCATGGTGAAGCTCTCGATGAAGCGGTCGAGGAACAGGTTGTAGACGATGGCGATCGGCACGCTCGTGACCAGTGCGGCAGCCATCAGCGCGCCCCAGTGGTAGACATCGCCCCGCACCAGCGCGATCGGTACCCCGAGGCTCACGGTCATCTTCTCGACCGAACTGATGAACGTCAGCGCGTAGACGAATTCCTGCATGACCAGGGTGAACGCGAACACGACCACGCTCAGGATGCCCGGGACGATCAGCCGGGGCACCACCTTGAGGATGACGGCGAGGCGGCTGTAGCCGTCGATCATCGCCTGTTCCTCGATGTCCCAGGGGACCGAGCGCATGAATCCCATGACGAGCCAGGTGCAGAACGGGATCGTGAGGGTGGGATAGATCAGGATCAGCGAGCCCCAGGAGTTCTGGAGCCCGAGCAGCGAGACCAGCCGCGAGAAGGGGATGAACAGCAGGGTCGGCGGGATCAGGTAGGTGAGAAAGATCGCGATCCCCAGGCGCTCGCCCCAGCGGCCGGCGAGGCGGGCCAGGCTGTACCCGGCGGGTACCGCCAGCGCGACGGTGACGGCGATCACGACCGCGACGATGAGCAGGGTGTTCAGGATCCAGTGGGGGAACTCGGTCCCGTGCAGCAGGAGCCTGACGTGATCGAGCGTGGGGGACTGGTTGAAGACCCAGGGGACGTGGCGAAGATCCGAAGCGCCCACGTACAGGTCGCGGTTCTGCTTGAACGCGGTGACGAGCATCCAGTAGAAGGGGAACCCGGCGAAGGCGGTGAGCGCCGCCGCCGCCGCATAGAGCGTGGCGCGGCCGAGCAGGCGGCGCAGCGTACGGCGAGTCATCGCACACCCACCTCGGTGTGCCGCGCGAGCCGGAGCATGAGGATCGCCACGACCAGGAGCAGGGGAAGCAGGAACACCGCAATGGCGGCGCCCTGCCCGAGATCGGCGCCCAGGATCCCGCGCTGGAACGCGAGGGTGGGGAGCACGTGGGTCGAGTTCGCCGGCCCTCCACCGGTCAGCACGTAGACCACGCCGAGATCGGTCGCGGTGTACACCGTGCCGAACAGCACCGCCACCGATGTGACGGGCAGCAGCAGGGGCAGCTCGATCTGGAACAGCCGGCGCCAGAAGCCGGCGCCATCCACGGTCGCGGCCTCGAGGATCTCCTGGGGGATCGAGGTCAGTCCGGCGAGGACGATCACGGTCGCGAACGGGAAGATCCGCCACGCCTGGACGATGATGACGGCGAGCAGCGCGAGCGTGGGCTCGCCGAGCCAGTAGAGCCAGCCGTGGAGCAGGCCGGCCGCCTTGAGCGTCCAGTTGATCACGCTGAACGTGGAATCGAAGATCCACTCCCACGCGATCGCCGCCAACGACACCGGCACCGCCCAGGGGAGGAGGAGGACGAACCGGGCGACGCGCTTGCCGGGGAAGCTGGCCCGGAACACCTGGGCGGCGGCGGTCGCGAGGACGATGACGAGCGCCTGGGAGCCCACCGTCACCACGATCGTGTTCCACAGCGCCCGCCGGAAGACGGGATCGGAAAGGATCGCGGCGTAGTTGCGCAGCCCCGCCCACCCGAAGCGGAGGCTGCCGGCGGTCGCGTCGCTGAAGCTGAGCGCGATCGCGAGCAGGAAGGGGATGCCCGCCAGCAGGGCCACGTAGGCCAGGGCCGGGGCGAGCATCAGCCCGCCCAGCAGCTCTCCGCGGTCGGCGAGCGTGCCCCGGGCGAGCAACGCCGGCTGGGCGCTGGCGGGCGGGTCGGCTGGCTCGCGGCGGGTCATCCGCGCCGCCGGAGGCCGCTGGTCGAGTCGAAGTAGCACAGCGCACGGACCGGGACGGCGAACTCGTAGGCCTCGCCCTCCAGGACCGGCGTCCCGATGGTGGCCGGGAGCTTGGCGATGAACGTCGGGCTCGGGTCGCACTGGTCCGGCAGGGTTCCGTAGAGGTAGCGATCCGAGCCCAGGTACTCGACGCGGCGGACATGGAATCGAAAGCTCCGGGCGTCCTCGGCCGCCCTGAGCACCGCGCGCGGCAGAAAGTGCTCCGGCCGAAAGCCGAGCAGGGTGCCGGGTGGCCCCGCGCCGTCGCAGAGTCGCAGCAGGTTCATGGGCGGCTGGCCCACGAAGGTCGCGACGAAGGTGTCATCGGGGTCCTCGTAGACTCGCTGTGGTGTTCCGAGCTGCCGCACCTTGCCGCGGTCCATGATCGCCACCCGGTCACCGAGCCCCATCGCCTCGATCTGGTCGTGGGTCACGTAGACAGTCGTGGTCCCGATCTGGCGCTGGAACCGCTTGAGCTCGTCCCGGGCGGTGTTGCGCAGCTTCGCGTCGAGGTTGGCGAGCGGCTCGTCGAGCAGCAGCACCTTGGGGTCACGCACCAGCGCGCGACACAGGGCGACCCGCTGGCGCTCGCCTCCCGAGAGCTGGCGCGGGTAGCGGTCCAGGTAGGCAGAGATGCCGAACACCCCGGCGGCCCATCGGACCTTCTCCTCGATGTTCCGGCGTGGCGCGTGGGCGGCCCGGAGCGGGAAGGCGATGTTCTCGAACACGGTCCGGTGGGGGTAGAGCGCGTAGCTCTGGAAGACCATGGCGATCCCGCGGTGGCGCGGCGGGACGTCCTCGTCGACCCGCTGTCCGCCGATCAGGATCTCGCCGGCGCTCGGGCGCTCGAGTCCCGCGATCGAACGCAGCAGCGTGGTCTTGCCGCAGCCGGAGGGGCCGAGCAGGACCAGGAACTCGCCGTCGCGGATCGTGAGATCCACGCCGTCGACCGCCCAGACGCTCCCGAACTTCTTCCGGAGGTTCCGGATCTCGACGCTGGCCACCGTGAGGTCTCCGCGCTCGATGGGTCAGCGCTGCGCCACTCCCCTTGGGGGAAGCCCCCAGGCAGCGGAGTCGTTGCGCCGACGAGTGCATTGACGGCCGTACAAGATCGCGACGACAATGTCCCGCGCGCGCCAACGCGCATGCGGAGGAAAGCCATGACGCACGCCGTGCCGACCACGATCGCCGCGCTGCTCAATGAGCGCCGCGTCATCGACCCGCCCGAGGAATTCCGCGGCCGCGCGCTGGTGCGGGACGACGGGATCTATCGCGAGGCCGAGCGCGACCTCGAAGGCTTCTGGGCGCGCGAGGCGGAACGGCTCCACTGGTACCGGGGCTGGACCCAGGTGCTCAAGTGGGACCCGCCGTGGGCCAAATGGTTCCTGGGCGGGCGCCTCAATATTTCGTACAACTGCCTCGACCGCCACCTCGCCACCGAGCCGGACCGCGTCGCCTACCATTGGGAAGGCGAGCCGGGAGACGAGCGCCGCATCACCTACCGGGACCTCTACGAGGAGGTGTGCCGGTTCGCGAACGCGCTCAAGAAGCTGGGCGTCCGGCGCGGGGACCGGGTGGCGATCTACCTCGGGATGATCCCCGAGCTGCCGATCGCGATGCTGGCGTGCGCGCGGATCGGTGCTCCGCATTCGGTCGTGTTCGGAGGCTTCGCGGCCGACGCGCTGCGCGACCGGATCAACGATGCGGCCGCCGAGGTCGTGATCACCGCCGACGGAGGGTGGCGGCGCGGCCAGATCGTGCCGTTGAAGGTCAACGTGGACGCGGCGATCCAGGCCGGTCGCAGCATCCGCAAGGTCGTGGTGGTGCGGCGGACCGGTGAGCCGGTGCCGATGGACCCCCGGCGGGACATCTGGTACCACGAGCTGGTCAAGGGCGAGGCGGCCGAGTGCCCGCCCGAGGACATGGATGCCGAGGATCCCCTGTTCATCCTCTACACCTCGGGGACGACCGGGAAGCCGAAGGGGATCCTGCACACGTCCGGCGGCTATCTGGTGGGCGTCGCCACGACACACCGCCTGATCTTCGACCTCCATGCCGAGCAGGATGTCTACTGGTGCGCCGCCGACATCGGCTGGGTGACCGGCCACTCCTATATCGTCTACGGTCCGCTGGCGAACCACACCACCAGCATCCTCTACGAGGGTGCGCC
>VBOS01000001.1:5237-6281 GCA_005893185.1 Candidatus Eiseniibacteriota bacterium | reverse complement strand
CGAACGCTCTGTGCGAAGCTACAGCTTGCTCGGGCGCGGGCTCTCCTCGCTGGTCGCGGGATTGTCGGGCGTGCTCTGCCAGGGCGAGGAGGACGCGCGGCGCTGGCGCGAGCTCGGCGCCCCGCCCGAGCGCACAGAAGTCGTCGGCAATCTCAAGAACGACGCGCTCCCGCGGCGCGCACCCAGCGTGAGGGGGGCGCGCGCCGCCCTCGGCCTCGCACCCGATCGCCCGCTGCTCGTATTGGGCAGCCTGCGGCCCGGCGAGGCCCGCCTCCTCGCGCGCGCCTGGCTCGATCTCCCATTCGGCCTGCGGGCACCATGGCAGGTCGTGGCCGTGCCGCGCCATCCGCGAGCTTCGGGCGAATTGGCGGCCGAGGCGCGCGCCGCCGGGCAGCCGGTCGCACTTCGGGAGCGCGCGGGCCGGAACGGATGGTGCGCCGATGACGGCAAGGGCGCGTGGCGCTGGGACGACCGCACCGGCGTGCTCAGCGGTTACTACGCCACCGCCGACGTAGCGTTCGTGGGCGGGAGCCTCATGCCTTACGGCGGACACAACCCGCTCGAGCCAGCCGCCGCCGGGGCCGCGGTCGTGATCGGTCCGCACCACCCGACTCAGGCGGACGCCGTGCGCGCTCTCGAGCAGCGCCGGGCGGTGCGCGTAGCTGCCCCCGGCACGGAGCTTCAGTCCGCACTTGCGACCCTGCTCGGCGATGCAGCTGAGCGCGAGCGCCAGGCCGGGGCCGCCCTGCAGGTCGCGGAGGAGATGCGCGGCGCGGCGCGGCGGGCGGTGGGGCGCCTCGCAGCGTGGAAGCTGTGGCCTCCCGCGTGAGCCAGGCACTGCTCGCGGCGGCGGAGTCGCTCTACGCCGCGGCCTGGGAGGCACGGCGTCGCGCTTATGCGCGCGGCTGGCGTAGGCCCCGTTCCGTTCCCGCGCGCGTGGTGAGCGTCGGCAATCTCTCGGTCGGCGGCGCAGGCAAGACCACGCTCACGCTCCACCTTGCGCGCGCCGCGCGGGCGCGCGGCATCCGCGCGGCGGTCGTTGCG
>VBOS01000001.1:0-5098 GCA_005893185.1 Candidatus Eiseniibacteriota bacterium | reverse complement strand
CTCGACCTGGGGCCTCAAGCGCGATCTCGACCTCGTGCTGCTCGACTCCCAGGACCTGTGGGGAGGCGCCCACCTGCTGCCGCGGGGTCGCCTGCGCGAGCCCCGCCGCGCGCTGCAGCGCGCAGACGTCGTGATCGTGAGCCGCCTGGGACCGAACGAGGACCCGGCGCCGATCCTCGGCGAGGCGAAACGGTTTGCGCCGGCGGCGCTGCTCGCCGCCGCTCGTCACCGGGTGCGCGGCTTGCGCACGCTGGCGGGCGAGCCGCTGGAAGGCGTGGCGCGCGCGTGGATCCTGACCGCGACCGGAAATCCCGGCGCGGTGGAGAAGAGCGCCCGCGAAGCGGGGCTCGATGTGGCGGGCCGCTCGATCTTCCGCGACCATCACTGGTTCGGCGCGGCCGAGGTGGCGCGCGAGCGGCGGCGCGCAGAGGCTGCGCGAGCGACGTTGCTGCTCACGGCGAAGGACGCTGTGCGCTGGCCCCGAACCGAATCCCCGCAAGGGGCGGCCGTGCTCGCTGTTGAATGGGAGTGGGTGTGCGGCGGCCCCGATGTGGAGGCCCGGGTGGTGGAGGGATTGTGAGCGAACCGGACGTCCTGGTGCTGGGCAGCGGCATCGGCGGCCTGATGGCGGCGCTCAAGGCGGCCCAGGATGCCCAGGTGCTGGTGCTCACCAAGAAGCGCGCCGAGGACGCGAACACCAACTTCGCGCAGGGCGGGATCGCGGCCGTGTTCGATCCCCACGATTCGTTCCGCGCGCACCAGCGCGACACGCTGCGCCTGGGCGCGGGCTTGTCCGACCCGGCTGTGGTCCGAGATGTGGTGCGAGATGCGCCCGAGCGGGTGCGCGAGCTGGAAGCCCTGGGCGTGGATTTCAGCCGCACGGCCCGCGGCTACGCGCTGGGTCGCGAGGGCGGCCACTCGTTCCGGCGCATCGTCCACGCCAGCGACTTCACGGGGCAGGCGATCGAGCGCGCGCTGGTGGAGCGGGCGCGGAGCCATCCCCGGATCCGGATGTTGGAGGACCAGCTCGTCGTGGACCTCATCCTGGAGTCGCGCATGCGTGGCGGGCGGCGGCGTGGGCCCGACACCTGCTGGGGCGCGTACGTGATGGACCGCGTAAGCGGCGCGATCCGCCCGATGGTCGCGCGCGCGACGATCCTCGCCACCGGCGGCTGCGGCAAGGTCTACCTCTACACCACGAACCCCGACGTCGCGACCGGAGACGGGCTGGCCATGGCGTACCGCGCGGGGGCGCAGGTGGCCAACCTCGAGTTCGTGCAGTTCCATCCGACCTGCCTCTATCACCCGCGGGCCAAGTCTTTCCTGCTGAGCGAGGCGTTGCGCGGCGAGGGCGCGAGGCTGCGCACCCTCGACGGCACGCGCTTCATGCCGCTCTACCACCGGCAGGCGGAGCTCGCGCCACGTGACGTCGTGGCCCGCGCGATCGACCGCGAGATGAAGCGCCGGGGCGAACCCCACGTCTGGCTCGACATCAGCCATCGCCCCGGGGCCCAAGTGCGGGCGCGCTTCCCGAACATCGCGGCGGCGCTCGAACGCTACGGCCTCGACCTCACGCGCGAGCCCATCCCGGTGGTGCCGGCCGCGCACTACATGTGCGGCGGCGTGATCGCGAAGCTCTCCGGCCGCACGGCGCTCGACGGGCTCTTCGCGATCGGCGAGGTCGCGTGCACCGGGCTCCACGGCGCGAACCGGTTGGCGAGCAACTCGCTGCTCGAGGCGCTGGTCGGCGCCCACCGGGCGGCAGCCGATGTGCGCCAGCACCTGCTCGGTCCCGCTCGCCCACCGCGCGCCGAGCCCTGGCGCACACGGGGCGCGCGGCCGCCCCTCGAGACCGTGCTCTTCGGCCACAACTGGGACGCCGTGCGGCGCGTGATGTGGGATTTGGTCGGGATCGTGCGCACCGACGCGCGGCTCGCGACCGCTGCGCGGCGACTCGCCCTGCTGCGCGAGCAGATCGAGGACGACTACGCTCGCCTCGAGCTCGCGCCCGATCTGATCGAGCTACGCAACATCGCGCTCGTGGGCAGCCTGATCGTGGAGTGCGCGATGCGCCGCCGGGAGAGCCGGGGCCTCCACTTCAACCTCGATCACCCACGGCCGGGGGGCGCGCGCTGGCGGCGGCCGACGCTCGTGAAGAAAGCTGCAACGTTTCGCCCCCTTCAAGGCGTCACCGGAGTGTAGGGCCTCAGGGCGCCTGGGGCCGGCCCTAGGATGCAGCGCGCGGACGAACGCCCCGTGGGCCTCCTCCCGGGGCTTCGCGCGTCCGGCCCCAACCCACGCCGTGCCAGCGCGCTGGGCGGCTTTCCGAGAGTCCGGGCGAGCGGCTCCCCTTGCTGCTCGCGGGCCGGTCGACCTATAGTCATTGCTGGGCGCTGAGCACGTCGGAGGGACCATGGGAAACGCCGAGGTCGGCTTCTGGGACGCCGTAGATGAGATCCGCGGCCGCGACAACCGCTTCCGCCGTGAGGCCTATGGGTTCGTGATGGCCGCCCTGGGAGCCACGGTCCAGGGCCTCCCGCCCGAGCGACGCCAAGACACGGCGACCCGTCATCTCAGCGGCCAGGAGCTGCTCCAGGGCGTAATCCTCCTCGCGCGGCAGGAGTTCGGCCGGTTCGCCCCGGTGGTATTCGGCGAATGGGGAATCGCCAGCGGTGAAGATGTCGGCCGCATCGTCTTCCAGCTCGTGGAGTCGCGGCAGCTGAGCGCCCGGCGCGAGGACTCGATCGACGATTTCCGCGGGGGCGGGGAGCTGTTCGCGGCCCTCACGGCCAACCTCGACTTCGGCCCGCGTCCGGCCGACGAGCGCATGAGCCGCGAGCCCGGAACCAAGGGCTGACGCATGAGCCCGGCCGGCTCGCCACTCGCCGGGCCGAGCGCCGGTCCGCCGTTTCCTCGCGAACCGCGCCTAGGCATCGCGGCCTTCCGGGTACCGCCGCCGCAGCTTTGAGATGAGCATCTACTTCCGGCTGCTGGGCTATCTCAAGCCCTACCGCCTGCGTCTGCTCTCCGCGATCGCCTGCATGGTGATCTACGCCGCGGCCTCCGCGATCTCGCTCGGCTTCGTCGCCCCGTTCATGAAGGTGCTGTTCGAGCGCGGCCGGCCGGAATCGGCCGTAGCGGAGCAGGCGCGCGCCCCGGCCGCAGCGGGCACGGAGGGCGGGTCTCGGCCGCCCGCAGCGGCCGCTGCGCCGACCGAGAGAACGACGCGCCTCGTCGGATGGCCCGCGCCGCTCCGTGAGTGGGCGAGCCGCACGCTCCTCAACGCCAGGCCGCTCGTGGCGCTCGAGCGGCTCTGTCTCCTCATTCTGGTAGCGCTGCTGCTCAAGAACCTCGCCGACTACGTCCAGGCGTTCCTGATGGTCTCGGTCGAGCAGGCGGCGATCCGTGATCTCCGCACCGAGCTCTACGCGCACCTCCAGCGCATGTCGCTCGACTTCTACCACGGCCGCCGCACCGGAGCCCTGGTCTCGCGCGTCACCAACGATGTCGAGTACCTGCGCGCCTCGCTGGCCTCGAGCATCAGCAACCTCGTCAAAGACTCGCTCACGCTCGCGGGCTGTCTGGCCTGGGTTTTCATCGCATCGTGGAAGCTCGCGCTGCTCTCGCTCGCGATCCTGCCGCCGGTGGCGCTGGCGCTGGTCGCGATCGGGCGCAAGATGCGCAAGCGTTCCGGCCTGGCCCAGGAGCGCATGGGAGATCTCACGAGCATCCTGCAGGAGACGATCGCAGGCGCTCGCGTGGTCAAGGCATTCGGGATGGAGGCCTTCGAGCAGCGCAAGTTCGACGACGCCAACCAGCGCTACTACCGGGCATTCGTGCGGCTGCGTCGCGTCTCGGCGGCGGCGCGGCCGGTGAGCGAGTACGCGATCGTGCTGGTGGCGGTGGCCATGCTGTGGTTCGGGGGGCGCGAGATCTTCGAAGGCCACTCGCTCGAGCCGCAGCAGTTCGTCCTGTTCGTGACCGCGCTGCTCTCCACGATCTCGCCGCTCAAGAGCCTGTCCGAGGTGAACGCCAACGTCCAGCAGGGCGTGGCGGCGGGCTCGCGGCTCTTCGGGCTGCTCGATACGCCCCCCACGGTGGTGGACACCCCCGGGGCCCACGCGCTTTCCGGATTCGAGGATCGCATTCGCTACGAAGGCGTGAGCTTCGCCTACCAGCCCGGGCAGCCGGTGCTGCAGGAGGTGAGCTTCGAGATCGGGCGCGGCGATGTCGTGGCGCTGGTCGGTGGCGGCGGGGCGGGGAAGAGCACGGCGATGGACCTGCTCGCGCGCTTCTACGACCTGAGCGCCGGGCGCATCACCGTGGATGGAGTGGACCTGCGCGACGTGACGATCGCGTCGCTCCGGGCGCAGCTCGGCATCGTCACGCAGGAGACCATCCTGTTCCACGACACCGTGCGCAACAACATCGCATATGGCCTGACCGGCGCGGACGAAGAGGCTGTGCGCGGGGCGGCGCGCGCTGCCCACGCCCACGACTTCATCACGCGGCTTCCGCAGGGCTACGACACCGTGATTGGCGAGCGCGGCGCGAAGCTCTCGGGCGGAGAGCGCCAGCGCCTCGCGATCGCCCGCGCGTTGCTCAAGAACCCGCCGCTGTTGCTGCTCGACGAGGCGACCTCCGCGCTCGACGCCGAGAGCGAGCGGCTGGTGCAGGCGGCGCTCGAGCGCCTGATGCGCGACCGCACCGTGCTGGTGATCGCGCATCGGCTCTCCACCGTGCAGCATGCCGACCGCATCGTCGTCCTCGAGTCGGGCCGCGTGGTGGCGAGCGGCGCCCACGCCGAGCTGATCGAGCAGGACGGCGCCTACCGCCGGCTCTACAATCTCCAGTTCGTGGCGTGACGCGAACGCAGCCGGGCGCAGCTTGGATGGGCCGGCGCGGTCGCTGCGGGCGGTCGCGCGCCGGAATCCGGACGTGATGGGCCGGCGCATCCGGCCGGTTCACGTGCCTGCCGGCGGATTCCGGCGCATCGCCGTGCTGCGGCTCTCATCGCTGGGCGACGTGATCCTGACACTGCCGGTCGTGCGTGCGCTCTACCGCGCGTTTCCGGCGGCCCGCATCGACTACTGGACCA
>VBOS01000408.1 GCA_005893185.1 Candidatus Eiseniibacteriota bacterium | reverse complement strand
AGATCCCGGCGCGCACCGTCTGCCCGGCGTCATCGCGGCCGGCCCAGCGCCGGGCGAGCGGCGCGGCCTCCCCAGCCCCGCGCGCGAGCGCGCGGACCCGGCGGCCACCGAGGTCGAGGATCTCGAGCCGCCAGGGCGACCCGCGTTCGGGCGTGAATGCGATGTCGATGGCGGCGAGTCCGGGGTTGGGCGCGACCGCGATGCCCGTGCCGGTCGAGTGCTCCTCGACCGAGACCGTGGCGTGGGACACGAACCAGGGCATGCTGGTGGACTCGCGATGGAAGAACGCGAGCAGGCTGTCGGCGACGACGGTGCGCCCGCTCGTCGAAGGGTGCGTGCCGTCGCTCACGAAGTCCGCACAGTGCCAAACGAGGCCGTCGCTGCGGGGATTCAGCCCGTCGGCCCACAGGTACGGGCCCCACGAGAGCCACGGCGATTGCACCGGGCCGTGAGCCGGATCGAACGCGAGGCTGTCCACGCCCGCGATCTGGGCGCCGATCAGCCAGCGGACCGCGAAGCCCGACTCGTATGCGTAGGGCTCGGGATTGAGCGTCGAGACCCCGGTCGCGTAGCCGGCGTAGATGCGGCTCGTGAGGTAGGCGATGCGCAGGTTCGGGAGCTTGGCGTGGAGGATGCGGACGATCGTTCCGAGGTCGTTCGTGAGCGAATCGGCAGATGCCGGGAACGGCTCGGTCGGGCTGCGGCGCGCCTCCTTGATCCACGCCACCTGCGCCTGGAGCGGCGCCGAACCGTGCGCTCGCAGCCGCGCCGCGACCGTGTCCCAGTAGGGAGCGCCCGCGGTACGGATGTCCTGGGTGGCTTGCCCGCCCTCTGCGCAGTCGATCACGTTGAGCCGCGGGTTGCGGCCGGGATCGCTCGCCGCCAGGGGCACGAATGTGCTGAACTCCTGCGTCGCGTTGCTCATGCCGATCGAGATCAGGACGATGCGGCCGTTCGCGGGATCGGGATTTCCGAGCGTGTCGAGCGGGACGATCGCGCGCGCGATCGCGAGGCCCGCCGAGTCGTGCGCGGGCGGCCGGACGTTCGTGGCGCCGGGATAGAGCCCGCCCGGGAAGCCGTGGTAGGTGCCGGCGCCGAGATCGATGAGCGGGACGAAGCCGACGGAAGTGGCTGCGCAATTGCTGGCGTGGGCTGCGCGCGCGCAGATGAAGGCGGCTACGAAGAGCAGGGCGGCAACGAGCGCAGCTACGGCGAGAGTGATTCGTCCCGGCATGATGCCCACCTCCTCGCGGCCACTCCCCAGGGGCGCCGCCGCGGCCATCCGGCCGAAGCCGCTCAGCGCAGCATCAGCGCGCGCACAGCCCGCTGGTCGCCCGCGCGCAGGCGGTAGAAGTACGTGCCGGGTCGCGCTGGGTCACCGCGGTCGGTGGTCCCGTCCCAGCGCGCCTCGTGCCGGCCGGCCGGGAGCGTTGCGTCCGCCAGGGTCCGCACCACGCGCCCCGCGACGTCGAAGATGCGCAGCTCGACCGGCGCCTCGCGAGGGATCTCGAACGCGGCTCCGGGCGCTGCCGGGCGGGCTCACGTCGAGCAGGACCGAGACAGTGCCGGCGCCTGTGTTGGCGGTCGCGAGGTCGTGCCCGCCGTTGCCGTCGAAATCGGCGACGATCAGCGTCTTGGGGTTGACCCCCACGGCGCATGTCGCGGGCGCGCCCGCGAAGCCGCCGCTCCCGTCGTTCGCGAGCTGGATCACCTCCGACGTCCCCGCCAGCGCGACCGCCAGGTCGACGTCGCCGTCGCCCTTGAGGATCGCGGCCTGGATCGAGCGCGGCTGGCGCCCGACCGCGAAGTTCGCGGACCGGGTGAACGCGCCGTTCCCGTCGTTCTTGAGAATGGTGATCGTGTTCTCCTTGAAGTTGGCGACCGCGATGTCGTTGTCGCCGTCGTGGTCGAGGTCGGCGACCGCTACGCCGAGGTTCCAGCCGGTCGCGTAGCGCACTTCGGGCGCGAACGTTCCGTCGCCGCGGTTGATGAGGATCGACACCGATTGGCCATCGTAGTTGCCGACCACCAGGTCCGGCATGTCGTCGTGATTCGCGTTCGCCGCGCGCACGATGTACGGGCCGACCCCCACGCCGTATGTGACCGGCTTTGCGAAGACCTTGCCGCCCAGGTTGCGAAGCACAGAGACCGAGCCGTTCTCGATCGCGTCGTGGTAGTTCGCGGTCACGAGATCGGGCCAGCCATCGCCGTCCACGTCTGCGACCTCGACCCATCGCGGGTGCGGGCCCACGGCCACGCTGTCGCCCCCGTAGAAGCTGCCGTCGCCGCGGGTCGTCGAGATCGCCGATCGCGAGGTTCTGCGAGAGCGTGCCGAGCGGGTAGTGCTTGGCGGGTTGGAACCCGCCCAGGCCGTCGTTCAAGAACACGGCGAGCGTGTTGTCCTCGTTGGAGGCCGCGAGGTCGAGCGCGCCGTCGGCGTTGAAGTCGCCGGCCACCAGCCCGGAGGCGCCGACACCCGATGCCAGATCGTTGCGGCCGCAGGTCCGCGGCGCGCCGCTCATGAGCACTGACATCGAGCCGCCGCCGCCCGTGCCCATGTCGGCGGTGACCACATCGGGGCGCCGGTCGCCGTTCAGGTCCCCGCTCGCGATGCCGTGGGCGCCTGCGCCGGTCGCGAAGTAGAGCGCGGGATAGAGGAACGTTCCGTCGCCACGCCCGGCGAGCGCGATCACCTCGCCCAGGTCGTCGCGCGAGACCGCGACATCGGCATGCCCGTCACCGTCGAAGTCGGCGAGGGTCACGCACTCCGCACGGCCGTAGAGCAGGGTGTTGCCCGCGAACGTGAAGGCGCCGTGGCCGTCGTTGCGCAGCACGTTCATCGAGCCCGCCTCGTCGGCCGCGGCCAGGTCGGCGTTGCCGTCCCCATCGAGGTCGCCGATCGCAACGCACGAGACGTAGCCCGGAGCCTCGTATGTGACAGCTTCGCCGAAGCTCCCGTCGCCGCGGTTGAGGAACACCGACACCGAGCCGGGATTGTTGCCGGTCACGAGATCGGGCCGGCCGTCGCCGTTCAGGTCTCCGGCCGTGATCGAGCGCGCGCCGCCCCCCGGCGCGTACACGGCGGGGGCGGCGAAGCCCCCGTTGCGGTTGAGCAGGACCGTGACGAGCACGTGCGGCAAGGCTCTCGACGAATCGGACTGGCTGAGGAGCGCGAGATCGTCGAGCCCGTCGCCGTCGAGATCGGCGGACGTGATCGCGATCGCCGCGATCCCCGCGATCCCCGGCGAGACGGAGAACGCCGACTCGAAGGTGCCGTCGCCGCGGCCGTGAAACACCGTGACCGAGCCGTCCACCCCCGCGACCGCGAGATCGGCGTGATTGTCCCCGTCGAGGTTCGCGATGACGAGACCGGCCTGGGGCGGCATGTCCATCGACGGGGCGGGGTTGAAGGTCCCGTCGCCGCGGTTCAGGAAGACCTCGACGCCTCGGCCGCCGCTCGTGCCCACCACGGCGTCGAGGTCGCCGTCCCCATCGAGATCGCCGAGGGCGACGATCGAGGCCGGCTGGCTCAAGGCGTACGTGACGGGCGGCGCGAACTCGACGCCGGCGGCAGCAGCCCGCGGAATAC
>VBOS01000409.1:3872-6307 GCA_005893185.1 Candidatus Eiseniibacteriota bacterium | reverse complement strand
TGCGAGACTCACCTGACGCACCAGCACCTGGTGGTGCAGGAGTTCTACTGCGCTCCGCTGATCTATCGCATGGACTGGGTGGTCGTGCGTGAGGGCGCCATGTACGGCGCGGCGAGCCCGGCCGTGCAACGCCGCTACGACGCGCTGGCCTGGTTCCCCGGCGCCACGCTGCCGCTGGTGGTGGCGGGGAATTCCGTGAACTCGGTGACCCCGCCCGCCGGGCGGCCGGTCACCCTCGATGTGTTTCCCCGTGCCGCGGACTCCAACGTGCCGGTCTACGACCCGCAGCTCCTCGTGGGCGTCGACTACTTCGCCACCAGCAGCGCCGTGCGGGAGCGCTTCGAGGCCGACACGGCGCGCTACGTCCTCGAGCACCGCTTCTACGACCTTCTCGAGACCACGGCCCAGGTCGTGGCCCGCTTCCGCCCGCGGGGTCCGAACGGCGGACCCGAGATCGTGTTCTATCGGCTCGGAACCAACGCCCAGGACGCATTCAGGTCCTACGGCCCGCTCAACCCCCTGTGGTGGGCGGAAACCATTCCGCCTCAGTACCGCGCGCAGGCGGAGCAGGTGCTCCAGCCGCAGCATCCGAGCGGCGGCGCGACTCAGCTTCCGGACGGGAGTCCCGCGGCCTGGGTGCTGAGCCTGCGACCCTACTACGATTACCTGCTCGCGGACTTCGTGACCGTGATGCGAACGGAGCTGGCCGATCGCGGACGTTACCCCGAGGCCCGAAGGCTCGCGACGGCCACGCTCATGCTGGAGCCAGATGACGTGCCGGCCTGCTTGATCTTCGTCTTCTGCAGCGACCGGATGGGCGAGTTGGACGCGGCCCGAGCGGCCCTCGAGCGCTCGCTTCACGCGCTCGATGCCCGCGGGCAGAGCGCCCCGATCCTGCGTCTCCGCCACGGGGAGGTTCTCTTCAAGCTCGGCGATCGCGACGGCGCCAGGCGCGAGTTCGAGGCCGTGGCCGCTGCGGGCGGGGAGACGAGCCAGCGAGCGCGGAGCTGGCTCGAGGGCATGCGCTGACTTCTCCACCGGCGTCCGAGGATTCCGCTAGTATCGGTGTGGATGGATGGGCACGAACGCGAAGTCCGTCGGACGACTCGGTACGCCCTCGCCGCACCATGCGTGCGTTTGCCTGCGGCCGACGTTTAGGAGGTTCACAGCAACATGGAGCGGCGCAGCGTCGAAGCCATCTTCGGCGCGCTGAACGGATGTGGAGCGCGGTACCTGGTCGTCGGCGGCCTCGCGGTCGTCGCCCACGGGTACGTGCGCCTGACCGCCGACATCGACCTGGTGCTCGACCCCGATCCGGATTCGCTCCGGCGCTCGATCGCGGCGCTCGAGGCACTCGGCTATCGCCCGCGCGCCCCCGTCGAGTTCGCGGAGTTCGCGGACCCGGCGAAACGACGGCAGTGGGCGCGCGACAAGGGACTCACCGTGTTCTCCGTGTTCAGCCCCGGACACCGGGCCACCGAGATCGATCTCTTCCTCGAAGTCCCGTTCGACTTCGAGCGCGCGTACACGCGAGCCGCGCGCTTTCACCTCGCGGACGGCGTCGAGGGCACGTTCGTCGGGCTCGCGGACCTGATCGAGATGAAGCGCGCGGCGGCGCGGCCGCAGGATCTCGAGGACGTCGAGAGCCTCCGCTCGCTGCGCGAAGCGGAGGAGCGCCCGAATGGTTGAGCCCGATCCGCGCGACGAGCGGGTGTGGGAGCCGGGCTGGGCGGGCCACGCGGTCGCCCAGCGCCGGCGCATGGCCCGCCTCTCGCTCGCCGAGAAGCTGGAGTGGCTCGAGAGCGCGCAGCGGCTGGTACTGCACCTGAGGCGCGGAGCGCGGCCCTCGGGCGGGGCGGAGCCGGCGGATTCGACGTGGTGAACGGCTCCACGTCGCGCATCCTTCGCTCCCCGGTGCATCCTCAACCCAACCCGGGACCCCGCCGATAACCCAAACGCATCGGCTCGGATGGCCGCGCTGCGATTGACGCTGCCTGGGGTCCGTGGTAGGCTTCATTCACCGTTCGAGACGCCCAGGCAGGCCGGAATCCGGCCGGCGAGGTCACGAAACGGGAGAAACTCTCTGGACCCCATAGGGTTGATCGAACCAAGCCAAGTCTTCGCACCGCCTGCCCACGCTCTTGACCTGGTCCCACCCGGGACCTCAACGGTCAAGAGTTTTGTGTTTCTCCTCCTCTCCAGGTGAAGCCCGTGATCGTTCGCAAGCTGCCCGTCGAGCACGTCGAGCCCGTGGCCCTGCTGGGCCAGAACGACGCCAACCTCCGCCAGATCGAGCGCGCACTGCCGGTGCGTATCACGCTGCGCGACGGGACCATCACGGTCTCGGGCGAAGACGAAGCCGTGAACTCCGCCGCCCGCGCGCTCAAGGAACTGCTCGATCTCGCCGAGCGCGGCAAGGTGGTCGAGGAGGCCGA
>VBOS01000409.1:0-3724 GCA_005893185.1 Candidatus Eiseniibacteriota bacterium | reverse complement strand
TACCTGGCGGTGGCGGCGGCCGTGAACGCGCTGCGCGCGCGCAAGGTGGACCGCATCGTGCTCGTTCGCCCCGCGGTCGAGGCCGGCGAGAGCCTGGGGTTCCTGCCCGGCGACATGCAGGAGAAGGTGGATCCCTATTTGCGGCCGATGTACGACGCGCTCGGCGATCTCATGTCGTTCGACAAGATGCGGCGCTACATCGAGCTGGGCGTGATCGAGATCGCGCCGCTCGCGTTCATGCGCGGCCGGACGCTGCACAACTCGTTCGTGATCCTCGACGAGGCCCAGAACACCACCGTGCGCCAGATGAAGATGTTCCTCACGCGCATGGGGGTGAACTCGCGCGCCGTGATCACAGGCGACGTGACGCAGATCGACCTGCGCGACCCCGACAGCTCGGGCCTGGTGAAGATCCAGACCATCCTGGGGAACGTTCCGGACATCCAGTTCGTCTACTTCCATCCCGAGGACGTGGTGCGCCACCGCCTGGTGCGCGACATCATCCGCGCCTTCGACATCTATCACGCGCGCCAGAACGGCAAGCACGAGGACGGCGTCGGCGCGACGCTCGATCCGGCCGGTCCCGAAGCTTCGCCTGCCGGCTCCGGCGAGGCACCCGGCGTAGCTGCGGGAGGCCCCGAGGGCGCCCCCGCCGACCGGACGTCCGCGGGGGCGCCCGACGACGGAACGCCCGGGCGCGGGCCCGCGCTCTGATTTCGGCGGCCGCGCCGAACCCCTTCGAGACCAGCGATGAGCCCCGAGGACGCCGTCCAGGTTCCGGCCCTGCCCGATCGCGTGCGATCGGTGCGCTGGGGCTACTACGCCGTGCGCGTGCTGCTCGTGGCCGTATTGTTGGTCGTGGCGGGCGCGCTCCCGGGTGGACCGCGCACGCCCGAACGCTACCGCTACCGCGAGGGCGAGATCGCGCGCGAGCGCGTGATCGCTCCCTACGACTTCCGGGTCGAGAAGGACGAGATCGCATTGCGCCGCGAGCAGCAGAGCGCGGCTGCCGCCGTGCCGCCGGTCTACATGGTGGACGCGCGCGCGTCCTCCGACCTCCTCACGCGGTTCGCGTCGTTCCGGGAGCAGGCGCTCGCCGCCGTGCTCGATGCCACGCTCCCGCCGGCCGGCCGGACCGCCCGGCTGCGGGCCGCGGGAGTTCCGCTCAGCGACGACGCAGCCCTGGCGCTCGCCGCCCCCGGGCGCGCGCGGCGCTCGCTGGAGCTGCTGGGCGGATGGTTGAGCCAGATCTACGACGCCGGATTGGTCGCCGAGAAGCGCAACCGGCAGCTCCTCGGCTACGACAGCGTGAGCGTGCGCGAGGGAGAGCGCGAGACCCTGCGCCCGGCGAGCTCCTTCTACGACCGGCGCGAGGCCATGGAGTTCATCGGCCGGCGCGCGGGCACCTCCTTCGCCGGGGACCCGCAAAGCATGCGGGTCGTCACCGACTTGTCCGGCTCCTTCCTCCAGCCGAACGTTCTCCACGACCGGGCGGAGACCGAATGGCGGCGCGTGCAGGCGCAGGCCCAGGTGCCTGCGACCGTCGGGTACGTGCAGAAAGACGAGCTGCTGGTGGACGCGAACCAGCGCGTCACCCACGACGCGCTCCTCAAGCTGCGCTCGCTGCGCAACCTGGAGGAGGCCCGCCGCGGACGCCGCGACTTCCTCTACCCGCCGCTCGCCCGCATGCTGCTCATGCTGTTGTTCATCGCGGTGTTCGTGAGCTACCTGCGCATGGAGCTGCCCGGCGTCTATCGCGACAACGCGATGCTCGCCATGTTCACCTTGCTGACCGTGGTGGTGATGACGGTCACCGAGGGGATGGTGAGCATCCTCGGGCTCTCGGAGTTCACCGTGCCGCTCGCGCTCGCGCCGCTGGTCGTGGCCTCGCTGCTCGAGAAACGCCCGGCGCTCGTGTTCACGCTGGTGCTGGCGGTCACGATCACAGCCGTCGGCGAGCTGCACGCTCCGTTCGCGCCTGTGGCGGCGCTGGGCGGCGTCACAGCGGTGTATTCGGTGTCGCGCCTGCGCCACCGCTGGCACTTCGCGCGCGCCACGCTGGTCATCGCCGTGGTCACGATCGCCGCGATCCTGGCCTGGGACCTGGCGCGCTCCATGACCCTCTCGACGCTGCTGCGCGACGTGATGTGGGGGGGGCTCTCCAGCTTCCTTTCGGTCTCGCTGGCGTTCCTGCTGCTGCCGCCGGTCGAGCACCTGTTCGGGCTCACATCCGACATCACGCTGCTCGAGCTGTCGGACTTGAATCGCCCGCTCCTGAAGCGCATGCAGCTCGAGGTGCCGGGCACCTACCACCACAGCATGGTGGTGGGGAGCCTGGCCGAGGCGGCCGCCGAGTCACTGGGCGCCAACTCGCTGCTGGCGCGGGTATCGGCCTACTACCACGACATCGGCAAGCTCTCGAAGCCGGAATACTTCGCGGAGAACGAGCCGATCTCGTCGCGCAGCCGGCACGAGAAGCTGGCTCCGAGCATGAGCGCGCTGGTGGTGAAGTCGCACATCCCCGAGGGGCTCGAGCTGGCGCGCCGCGAGCGGCTGCCCCGGGCTGTGCAGAACGCCATTCCCGAGCATCACGGCACGATGGTGATGGCCTTCTTTTACGTGAAGGCGCAGGAGCTCGATCCCAACGTGCGCCGCGAGGACTACTGCTACCCGGGCCCCAAGCCGCGCTCGCGCGAGACCGCGATCCTGATGCTCGCCGACGGGGTCGAGGGCGCCTCCCGCGCGCTCGCCGAGCCGACGCCGAGCCGGATCCGCGGCCTCGTGATGCGCATCATCGACGAGCGCGTGCAAGAGGGGCAGCTCGACCAGTGCGGACTCACGCTGCAGGACCTGGCGAAGATCCGCGAGGCCTTCATCCCGGTCCTGACCGCGATCTTCCACGTGCGCGCGCCGTATCCCGAGGACCCGCGCAAGCGCCCGCGCACCGACACCGAGGCCCGCAAGGAGCCGGCGTAGCGCGGCTCATGGCGATCACGCTCATGGCCGCCGAGGCCCGCCGTCCCGGCGAGATCGGCATCGTCCTCACCCGCGACACCGAGCTGCGCGCCCTCAATCGGAGCTGGCGCGGCATCGACCGCGCGACCGACGTGCTGAGCTTCGGGTACGACGGAGATCGTCGCTCCTCGGCGCCCGTCATCGTCTCCGGCGATCTCGTGATCTCGCTCGATCGCGTGATCGCGCAGGCGCGCCGCTATCGCGTGTCGCGGGGGGAAGAGCTCGCGCGTCTCGCTGTGCACGGGACGCTTCATCTCGCCGGCCTCGACCACCAGCTTGCCGCCGCGCGGCGCGACATGCGGAGGCGGGAGGATCGCGCGCTCCGGGCAGCTGCGGCGGCCGTGCGCACGCTCCGGCGCATGCTCGCAGCGGAGCCCGGCGCGTGAAGGCCCGCCGCGCGCTCCCCGCCCTGTTCGCGGCGGCCGCGCTCGCGCGTGGGGCCGATGCCGGCCCCGCGACCGATCCCAAGCTCGAGGCGAGCCGGCCCCTGGCGAGATCGGCTCAGCGGGCGATGATCACCTCAACGACATCGTCATCGAGCGCGAGGCCCGCGTCGATTCCGCATGGAAGGCGTCCATGGCCGATGTCATCACCGAGGCCATGCATCGCTTCCCCGCGCCCGAGATTTGCCGGCGCGAGCCCGGCGCGCGCCGCATCCGGTTCGGCATTCAGTTCATCCGCGGCGACCGGCGCGCGACCATCCTCGTCT
>VBOS01000407.1:5929-9807 GCA_005893185.1 Candidatus Eiseniibacteriota bacterium | reverse complement strand
CCTGCTGGAAGAGCGGCGCGTAGGAGTAGTCGATGTTGAGCTGGTCGGCGGGGCCCGGCTGGCGCTTCATCGTGACGCGGCCGAGGTCGTAGTCGATCGTGTAGTCGCGATCCCGCGCCAGGACCTGTCCGTTGATGGTCACGACCTCCGAGCCCTCGAGGATGTTCCCGCGCCCGAGGTTGATCTCCCCCACCGTGCGCGTCGCGTTGAACTCGAAGTCCATGTAGTAGGCCGCATCGAGGGCGCGCTGCACGATGTACTTGTCGTAGATCCCGATGTTCGCGCCGTTGGGTGCTTCGGGCGCGCCCACCAGGGAATCGCGGCGCAGGAGGACGTTGCTCACGGCCTGGTCGAACCGGAACAGGGACTGGCCGCCTGCGGTCTGCCGGTAGGCGTCCCCGATGCGGGGCGCGAACGGGCGCGGGTCGGGGAAGAACAGGATGCCGTTGGTGTAGTCCACGAACGCCTGCTGGCTTCCCGAACTGAGGTAGGTTCCGTCGATCTGACCGTCGTGACCGGGGACCTGCTGGCCGCTCTGCTGGTTGTAGCTGTCCAGCCCGAGCACCTCGAGATAGGGCACGGATTCCCCGCTGGCCTTGATGATCGAGGTCACGGGGGGATCGTCCACGCCCTTCCGGATGATGAGCTTGAAGCTGGACGGATCGATGTTCTGGCCGGGAAGCTGGTAGAAGTTCTTGAGCTCCAGGTCTCGCGTCCGGGCGAACACGCTGTCGCGAACGAAGAAGCCCGCGTTGGGATTGGGCGTGACGACGGTCGCTGGCGCCCGCAGCAACTTCATGTAGACGCGAGTGACCGTGTCCGGCGAGGTCCCCTCGGTGACCGCCTGCCCCCCGACGCTGAATTTCTCACCCAGCGTGTTGTTGGGGCCGACGCGCCGCGCCTTGTAGGTGACAGCCAGCCGCTGGTCGCCCGAGATCTGGCGCGTGAGCCGGATCACCTTGAAGCGTGGGCCGTACATCTCGAGAATTTCGTAGTCCCGATCCGCGCCCGGGTTGAGGAGGGTGAAGGTCCCGCGCACCGAGGTCGTGTCGCAGCGGCCCGGGTCCCCGTATGCTTCACAGGTCAGGCTGGTGTCCACGAAGGCTCGGCCCTGGACCGAGTTCGAGAAATCGTTGCTGTAGTTGTAGTCGTCGAGGTAGACGAGGATGTCGGTGTTGTCGATCTGCAGGCCCCTGCTCTCGGGCGAGACCTCGAGGTTGGGGTCGTAGAGAAAGTAGTAGACGCCTTTGACGTAGTCGAGATCGGCGATGGTGTTCTTCTGGCTCGACCCGCCTCCGTGGTAGTTGGCGCGCTCGCTCCGGCCCTCCTGCTTGCTCGCGAGCACGGAGAAGTCCAGCGGTCCGACGCGCATCGCGCTCTTGACGCCGAACAGCCCCTCGTTCTTGCCGCTGTAGGAGACGTACTGGGTTCCGGGGAGCGCCAGGTTCGTGTTCCCCAGGTCCAGCTCCTGGATCAGGTCGTCCTCCTCGCCCTTGTAGTTGATCGCGATGCGGTTCGCGAGCGGGATCTGGATTCCGGAGTTCTGCAGCAGGTTCACCCGGACTCGGTCGGAGAGCTGGCCCTCGAGCCGGATGTCGAGGTCCTGCTGCATGTCGAGGGAGGGGAAGAGCGACGGCTTCCGCCCCTGCAGGCCGAACGTCTGGTTGGTCCAGCTGCTCTGCCCGCTGAGGCGGATGTTCTCCGAGCCGGAGATGTTGAGCGCGGGTCCCCCAGGGCCCAGCAGGCTCTGCACCTGGCGGGGCAGCGGGGAGGGCAGCTTGAATGAGAGGCCGCCCGGGGCCGCGCGGGCAGCAGCAGCTGCCGCCGTCTCCTGGGATTGCTGCCGCAGGTAGTCGAGGTTTCGCTGCGACATCTGGCGCTCGAAGCTGCGTCGCGTCAGGTCTCCGGTGAACTGGCTCAGGGGCTGGACCGACGCATCACCGATGTCGACGCCGCCCATCTGGGGGACCGCGCTCACCAGGCCCGAGTCGGGGTCCATACGAACGCGCAGCGTGCGGGGGTCGCCATTCAACTTGAGCCCCATCGTGCGTCCGGTCAGGGGGGGGAGCACGGGGCGCAAGAGCAGGCTCTCGAGCGCCAGGCGGGAAGCCGGCTTCCACGCCGGGGGGAGGGTGTCGGCGGGCGGCGGGGGGGGATGCCGCAGCTTGAAGCCCTTCAGCAGGTTGAGCCCGGGAATTCCGGTAAGGCCGCCCGCCAGGACCAGGACCGGCAGGCTCAGGGAAATCAGCATGAGGTTTCCAAGCCGATGACGCCCCCCGACAGGCAGGCGCAGAAATCGACCCTAACAGGCCGCGGGTCAGCGGTCAAAACCGTTGCCGGCAAAATACTTGGCTCCCGCGGCGACCCCTGAGGTGGCTGCACGATCGTGCGTATCCTCCGTTCCTACATACTCCGCCTGCACCTGGTTCCCTTCCTGCTCGGATTCGGCGTGGTCACCTTCATCCTTGAGATGGATGTGCTCTTCGACTACCTGGACCTGGTCGTGAACCGCGGGGTGGCGGTGGGGGTTGTGACCCAGCTGTTCCTGCTGTCGCTGGGGTACATCGTGGCTCTCTCGGCGCCGTGCGCGGTGCTGATCGCCGTGCTCATGACCTTCGGGCGCCTGTCGCAGGACAACGAGATCATCGCGCTCAGGGCCAGCGGCGTGAACCTGGGCAGCATCCTGCTCGGACCGCTGGCGGCATCCCTGATCCTGGCGGTCGGGCTCACGCTCTTCAACAATCACGTCCTCCCCGAGTCCAACCACGCGTTCGCCAACCTGCTGATCGACATCGGGCGCATGCGACCCACGGTGCGCCTGCAGGAGGGCGTGTTCATCACCGATTTTCCCGGCTACAACCTGCTCGTCCAGTCCGTCAACGGCCGCACGAACGAGATGCACGGCGTGACGATCTACAAGGTCAACCCGGGCGGGCCGCCCACCACCATCATCGCCAAGCGCGGCACCCTTTCCTACACGCCCGACGGGCGCACGGCCGTGCTGAGGCTGCGCGACGGCGAGATCCACGAGATCCCGCCCGAGGAGGGGGGCTCGCGCCGCTATCGGCGAATGGTGTTCACGACGCACGTGATCTACATCGCAGGCGCCGGCGGGCTCCTCGAGCACACGGTGCGGGACGCACGCGGCGACCGCGAGATGAGCGCGCGCGCGCTCATCGACGAGCGCACGAAGCTGCGGGCCGAGTTCGACCAGGCCCTCGAGCGCCGGCGCGAGCGCCTGCGCATGGCGGGGGCGCCGCGCGATGCGATCGAAGCGCTGGCGCCCGAACGGCTGCCCTTCGCGAGGCGGATCGCGGGCTTGCTCGGTGGGCTGGTCACCCGCGAGGACCCGCTCGAGCGGTACTACGCGAGCCGGCCCGAGCTCGCCACCGAGGCCGAAATGTGGCGCATGGAGCGCGACGCGCTGCGACGCCGCGACGCCTCCCTCTCGGTCGAGATCCACAAGAAGTTCGCGCTGCCCGTGGCCTGCGTGGTGTTCGTGCTGCTCGGCGCCCCGCTCGGCATGCGGGTGCGGCGCGCGGGCCCGGCGGTGGCGTTCGTCTCGATCGCGTTCTTCCTCTTCTACTACCTGTGCCTGGTGGGCGGCGAGGAGCTGGCGAATCGCCTGCTGCTGCCTCCCTGGCTCTCGATGTGGCTGCCCAACCTCACGCTCGGGGGGTGGGGCGTGGCAGCAACGGCCCGGGCCTGCGACCTGTCGAAGCGGCGCGCTCCGGAAATGCCGCGCCACGCAACGCGGGCGGCGGCGTGAGGATTCTCGACCGCTACGTGCTGCGCGAGTTCGTGAGCTACTTGGGACTTGGACTCGCGGGATTCATCGTGATCTTCGTGGTGGTCGACTTGTTCGAGAAGATCGATGT
>VBOS01000407.1:0-5884 GCA_005893185.1 Candidatus Eiseniibacteriota bacterium | reverse complement strand
CTCGCCACCTTCCTGGCGCTCGGCCAGCTCAACAAGTTCGGAGAGCTGACGGCGATGCGCGCGGCCGGCGTGCCGCTGGTCGTGATCTTGCGCCCCGTGCTCGCGGTCGCGGTCGGAGCTGCCGCAATCTCGCTGCTGGTGGGCGAGCTGCTGGCGCCGGGCGCCACCCGCGAACGGGACCGGATCTGGGACGAGCAGATCCAGCGCGTGAGGCGCGACGTGGAGCGCGAGCGCGCCGACGTCACGTATCTCGGCCTGGGCGGGCGCATGTACTACATCCGGCTCTACCTGGTCCCCGAGCAACGCATGCACGAGGTCTCGGTCCTGGAGTTCTCCCAGGGCCAGCTGGTCGGTCGCGTGGACGCGGCGGAGGCCACATGGGACGGCAAGCAGTGGGTCTTCTCTTCGGGCTGGATACGCCACTTCGAGGGTGGCCGCGAGCGGGCGGAGCCCTTCGTCCGGCTGCCCGCGCCCCAGCTCGGGGAGCGGCCGAGCGATTTCGCGAAGGAGAGCCTGGATCCGACGCAGATGAACTTCGTTCAGCTCCGGCACTACATCGGCAAGCTCCGGGCCAGCGGGCTCCGGGTGGCCAACTATCTGGTGGATCTCCACTTCAAGCTCTCGTTCCCGGTGTTCAACGTGATCGTGGTCCTGATCGGCGCATCGGTCGCCACGCGGCTTCGGCTCCAGAGCGCGGCTCTCGGCTTTGGATTCTCGGTGATCATCGCCTTCGTCTACTGGGCCTTCATGCAGCTGGGCAAGGCGCTCGGGCACAGCGGCGTGCTCTCGCCGTACGTGGCGGCCTGGATGGGCGACGTCGTGTTCGGCGCAGCGTCCGTTCTCCTGTTCGTCCAGGCCCAGCGGCGCTGATCGGGGGCGGGGGCGCCCGGAGGGGGGCCGCTTCGCGGCGCTATCTGCGATGCTCACCGACAGGCGGACCCCTGGCGTCCAAAGCTGCCGCGCCGCGAAGCGGCCCCCCTCCGGGCGCCCCCGCCCCCGCGAGTCAAGCGTCGAAGCCGAAGACCCGGTCGATGCGATCGAGCCCGGCGCAGAACTCAACGTCACGCGCGAAGGCGGGGCCGAGCGCGCGCAGCGTCCGGCCGTGCGCCGAGCCCTGCACCAGCGCGTGGATGGCGGCGGTATCGCGCGGCGCGAGCGCTGCAGCGAGCCGCGCGCCATCGCCCTCGATCCGGGCGCCGCGGGCCGCCAGGGCTTCGCATAGCCACCCGGCGCATGCCGCGTCCTCGAGGGCGAAGCGTCCCTCCTTGGCGGCGCACTGAAGCCGCACGTAGTTCCGGTCCTTCAATGCATCCACGACCACCGAAGCGTTGACGAATGCTCCGAGCAGGCGCACGCCACAACCGGCGCATGCGAGCATCGCGCGCGATCCGTTGGTGGACGCGAACACGACCGTGCGCCCCACAACCGCCTCCGCGTGATATTCCTCGGGCGAGTTGCCGAGATCGAAGCCCGGAACCTTGAGGCCTTCTCGCTCGCCGCACAGCAACACGCCGGGCTCTCGTGCCCTCCATGCGAAGGCCTGCTCGATACCGGCCACCGGGATGACGCGCCGAGCGCCGTGGGCGAATGCCACCGTGAGCGTGGTGGTCGCGCGCAGGACGTCGATCACGACCGCCGCGAGACGCCGCTCGTCGCGGGGCCAGCCGCGCTCGCTCTCGGGCGCGGGCGATGGAGGCGGGGCCCGTTTCGCGGCACGGCGGCTGCCATCGGGGGTTCCGGACATCCGGCCAGGGAGCGTCGCATTCAGCGCCGCGAAACGGTCCCCGCCTCCCTCTCCCGCGCCCGAGACCAGCACCACCCGGACGCGCACGAAGCTTGGTCAGCGCGCGGCGGCGGGCTCGGGCGCGAGCAGGGCCGCCACGAACCCGGTATCGAGGTCGCCCTGCCGGAAACGGGGGTGGCGGACGGCGAGCAGGTGGAATGGGATCGTGGTCTTCACGCCTTCCACGATCATCTCCTCGAGTGCGATCTCCATGCGGCGCAGGGCCTCGGGCCGGTCCTTCCCGTAGGCGATGAGCTTCCCCATCATCGAATCGTAGAAGCGCGGCACCGTGTAGCCCGCGTACACGTGGCTGTCCACCCGGAGCCCCGGTCCCCCCGGCTTGTACCAGTAGGTGACCTTCCCCGGGCTGGGGCGGAAGTTGTGCTCGTGGTCCTCGGCGTTGATGCGGCACTCGATGGCGTGGCCGCGCCACTCGATCTCTTCCTGGGTGCGCGACAGCTTCTCCCCCGCCGCCACCCGGATCTGCTCCTTGACCAGGTCCAGGCCCGTGACCTCCTCGGTCACGGGATGCTCCACCTGGATGCGGGTGTTCATCTCCATGAAATAGTACGAGCCGTCCTGGTCGAAGAGGAACTCCATCGTCCCCGCGTTCCGGTAGCCCATGGAACGCGCGGCCCGGGCCGCGAGCTCGCCGATCGAGCTGCGCTTCTCCGCGGACAGGAACGGGCTCGGCGCCTCCTCGATCAGCTTCTGGTGGTTGCGCTGAACGCTGCACTCGCGCTCCCCGAGATGGATGAGATTCCCGTGGGCGTCGCCGAAGAGCTGGAACTCGATGTGCCGCGGCTTGGAGATGAACTTCTCGAGGTAGACGCCGTCGTTGCCGAACGCCGCGCCCGCCTCGGCCTTGGCGATGCCGAGGCCGGCGCGCAGCTGCTTCTCGTCCCAGGCCACACGCATGCCGCGCCCGCCGCCGCCGGCCACCGCCTTGATGATGACGGGATAGCCGATCGTCTTCGCCAGCGCGAGCGCTTCGTCCACGCCGGGCAGCACGCCGTCGCTCCCCGGTACGACCGGCAGACCGGCAGCTGACATGGTGCGCCGCGCCTCGGCCTTGTCGCCCATCGTGCGGATCATCTGCGCGTCCGGCCCGATGAACGTGAAGCCGCATGAGGCGCAGACCTCGGCGAAGTGCGCGTTCTCGGAGAGGAACCCGTAGCCGGGATGGATGGCGTCGGCGCCCGTGACCTCGGCGGCCGAGATCAGGCGCGCGATGTGGTTGTAGGACTGTGCGGGCGGCGGCGGCCCGATGCACACCGACTCGTCCGCCAGCCGGACGTGGAGGCTGTCGCGGTCGGCCTCGCTGAACACAGCGACGGTCGAGATCTCGAGCTCGCGGCAGGCGCGGATCACGCGCAGCGCGATCTCGCCGCGGTTCGCGATCAGGACCTTGCGGAACATCCGCCTCGTGCCGGTTTCGTTGCCTACGCCGCGCGTCGCGGGCGGCCGGGCGGCGGGGCCGGAGCCCGCGCGGGCCGCACCGTCCCGGCGCCTGGCGGCTGCGGCCGACTCGCTCCCGGAAGCGCCTCGTTCTCGACGCCGCTCGCAGCGTCCACCGCCTGCCACAGCCGGTCGGAAGTGGCCGAGATCCCCTTGAGCTTGAGCGCGAACTCGTTCGGGTTCGTGCAGTTCCGCAGCGCCTCCTCCTCGGAGATGAGCCCGTCGCGCAGCAGATGCATCACGCTCTGGTCGAACGTCTGCATGCCGTACTGGTTGGTGCCGTCCGCGACCACGCCGCCGACCAGAAGCGTCTTGTCGGGGCTCAGGATGTACTCGCGGATCGTGGGGGTGTTCACCATGATCTCCACCGCCGGCACGCGGCCCGCGCCGTCCTTGCGCGGGATCAGGCGCTGGCAGACGACCGCGCGCAGGTTCGAGGCCACCGACAGGCGCACTTCCTCGTGCTGGTGGGGCGGGTAGAAGGAGACGATACGCTGCAGCGTCTGCACCACGTCCGTGGTGTGGAGCGTTGACATCACGAGGTGACCGGTGTCGGCCGCCATGAGCGCCGTGCTCATGGTTTCGAGGTCGCGGATCTCGCCCACCAGGATGATGTCGGGGTCCTGGCGCAGCACGTAGCGCAGGCCGTCCTTGAACGACATGGTGTCGAGCCCGACCTCGCGCTGGTGCACGTAGGACATCTGGTCGCGGTGCAGGAACTCGATCGGATCCTCGACCGTGATGACGTTGCGGCTCGTCACCTTGTTGATCGCGTCGATCATCGCGGCGAGCGTCGTGGACTTGCCGGAGCCGGTGCGGCCGGTCACCAGGATGAGCCCGCGCGGGGCGAAGGCCAGCTCACGGATGATGGGCGGCAGGTTCAGGTCCTCGATGGTCGGCACGTCGACCGGAACGTGGCGCAGCGCGAGCGCGGGCGTGCCGCGCTGCATGAAGATGTTCACGCGGAAGCGCGCGAGGCCGGCCACCCCGAAGGCGAAGTCGATTTCGCTGTGGGTCGTGAAGTACTGCCGCTGGTCCTCGTTCAGGAGCTGGTTCACGACCTCGCGCAGCTCGGCGGCGTTCGGCGGGGGCTCGTCCAACGTGTACAGCACGCCGTCCACCCGGACGACGGGAGCGGAACCGGTCTTGAGGTGCAAGTCGCTGGCGCGGGCCGCGATCATCTTGTCGAGTACGGTGCGGATGTTCATCCCTGTCTCCTTAGGCGGTCCTGCCGGATCGTCCCGGCAGAGCCCCGTGCGGAGGTCCTCCGCCGCACCTGGTCACGCCGGATCGATCAGGAACAGCTTCTGACCGAACTCGACCGGCTGGGCATTCTCCAACAGGATCTGCGTCACCCGGCCGCGGACTTCCGACTCGATCTCGTTCATGAGCTTCATGGCCTCGACGATGCAGACCGTCTGGCCGATCTCGACCATGGAGCCCACCTCGACGTAGGGATCCGCGTCCGGCGCGGGGGCCCGGTAGAAGGTCCCCACCATCGGAGAGGTGATCGCAAGTTGCCGCTCGCTCCCTGCGGAGGCCGCCGGGGCGTGCGGCCCCGCGCTTCCACCCGCCGGACCCGGACTCGAGGCCTGCGCGACCGGAGCCGCAGCTGGCACGCCCGCTACGGGCACCGCTCCGGGAACGGCGCTGATCCGCACCGCCCGGCCGCCCGCGCTGACCTCGAGCTCTCCGATGCCGGTGCGCTGCACCAGACGGATGAGGCGCCGCAGCTCGGCGACCCCGATCCCGCCCAGTATCTCGCTGCCCGCGTTATCGTCTGAGGCGGGTGCGGACTTCAGCGGCTTGGGAGCGGGCTTGGCCACCCTCGAGGCGGACGATGGAGGATCGGCGCCAGGCTTCTTACGCGCGCGCGGCACGGGAGAGCACTCCGGCCAGGGCCCTGAGCGCGAGCCCATAGCTTTCGGCGCCGAAGCCCTGAACCAACCCCAAGGCCGCGCCCGAGATCACCGACGTGTGGCGGAAGTGCTCGCGCGCGGCGGGGTTCGAGACGTGCACCTCGACCACCGGCAGGCCGGCCGCCGCCACCGCATCGCGCAGCGCGACGCTGGTGTGGGTGAGCCCGCCCGGGTTGAGGAGAACGCCGTCCGCGACCGTGCGGGCATTGTGAAGCGCGTCGATCAGCACACCCTCGTGGTTGGTCTGCCGGCACTCCAGCTCGCAGCCCAGCTCGGCGGCGAGGCTCTGGAGGCCGCGGTCGATGGTTTCCAGGGAGACGCGTCCATACACGTCCGGCTCGCGGTGTCCGAGCGCGCCGAGGTTGGGGCCGTGCAGCACGAGGATGCGGGGCATCGTGCCTCGCGGGTTGACCGCATCCGTCATCCGCGGGCTCCGGCTTCGAGCAAAGCTGCGCGAACGAGGCGGCGCGGTATCAGGCGCGGCACGCTAGCATGGCCCACCCGAGGGGTCAACACCCAGCGTACGCCGTGCGCGTCCGCTTTCTTGTCGCGCTCCATGCACGCGAAGAGTCGGGCGACGGGCGTGGGGGGCATGCGGCGCGGCAGCCGGAAGCGGTCGAGGAGCGCGTCCAGGCGCTCGCGCGCATTCGGGGAGAGCCCCGCGCACCGGACCGAGAGCGCGGCCGCGGTCCGCATGCCGACCGCCACCGCCTCGCCGTGGAGC
>VBOS01000406.1 GCA_005893185.1 Candidatus Eiseniibacteriota bacterium | reverse complement strand
AAGCTCAGGCTCACATCGTCGAGCCCGGTGGCGCCGAGCCTGCCGCCCTCCGCGGGCCGCACCTCGAAGGCGATGCGCGCGTGCTGGAATCCGAGCGGCTTCAACTCGCGCGAGATCCGTCCACTCCACTCGGCCGCCGCCTTGTGCCTGAGCTTCGAGAGCGCGGCGGCCGCCTCGCGGGCCGCGCGCTCGCGCGCGTCCTTCTCTGCTGCGGCACGCGCGAGCGTACCCTCCGCGTCCTCGCCCTCCGCCAGCTCGAGCTTCAGCTCCGCGCGCCACGCGAGCAGCTCCGCGGTCGTGCGCCGGTACTTGCGCTGCAGCCTGGCGTACAGCTCGCGCCGCGCCTCGACGCGTTCGAGGGACACCGGGTCGGCCTCGAGACGCGATGCATATTGCGCGAGCGCCCGCGCGCTCTCGACGGCCGCGATGCCGGCCTCGCGCAGCGCCACGATCTCCGGCTCGAGAGAGGGATCGAGCGCCGCCGCCTGCTCGAGCGCACGGGTCGCGGCGGCGAGCGACTCCACGGCCGGGCTCTCGCCCTCGGAGAGCCGCTCGAGCGCATCCGCGGCCAACGCGCGCAGCCGGTCGGCGTGAACGAGCCTCGCCGACTCGCGCGCCAGCTCCTCCTCCTCGCCGTCCGCGAGGCGCGCATCGTCCAGCTCCCGCGCGGCGTGGGCGAGGTAGTCGCGGCGCTCGGCGAACGTTGCGAGCGAGCCGACGATGCGCTCGTGCTCGCCCTCCGCCTCGCGCAGCGCAGCCAGCGTCTCGGCGTAGCGGGCACGCTCGGCATCGAGGTCGGCGAGCCGGTCGAGCGTGACGAGCGCAGCGCCCTCGCGCAGCAGGCTCTGGTGTTCGTGCTGGCCGTGGAGATCGGCGAGGATCTCGCCCAGCTTCCTGAGCGCCGCCTGCGTCACGGGCGATTGGTTGACGGTGGCGCGGCTCTTGCCGCCGGCCTGCACCTCGCGGCGCACGATCAACGTCTCTCCGTCGAAGTCCAGCTCCCACTCGGAAAGCAGAGCCGCTGCGCGCGCCGCGGGCTCCGCCGCCAGGCGGAATTCGCCCTCGACCACGGCGGCCGCTGCCCCGTCGCGCACGACTTCGGGGTCGGCGCGCTCGCCCACCAGCAGGCTCACCGCCTGGACGAGCAGCGACTTTCCCGCGCCGGTCTCCCCCGTGACCACGTTCAGGCCCGGACGGAACTCGACGTCGGCCTCGTCGAGCAACGCGAGATCGCGGATGCGCAGGCGCTCGAGCACGGGACGTCTACATGCTGCGCTTCGCGCTGCCCTGCCAGCCAAGCTTGGCCTGGAGCGAGCGCGCGAAGGGCCGGTCGGGATTCTGCACGAGGTTGACCGCCACGCGGTCGAGGCGCACAACGACCTCGTCGCCGGCGTGGAGGTCCACGCTCTCCTGCCCGTCGAGCAGCAGGAAGACACGGTCGAACGATCCCAGCACCTTGAGCACAAGCTCGGTGCCGGGCGCCAGCACCAGCGATCGGCTGCCGAGCGAGTGGGCGCAAACGGGCGTCACCACCATGGCCTCGACGTCGGGCGCGAGCACAGGCCCTCCGGCCGAGAGCGAATAGGCGGTCGAGCCGGCGGCGGTCGCCGCGATCAGGCCGTCGGCCACCAGGTGGCCGAGATCGTGGCCCATCGCCGCCATGCGCACGTGGATCGCGGCGTAGCCGCCAGCGCCCTTCACGACCGCGTCGTTCATGGCGACCGCGTGCCGCAGCGTGCGCCCGCGGCGGCGCACCACCGCGCTCAGCATGCGGCGGCGCACGACCGGCCACTCGCTCGCCAGCGCCTTGCGCACGGCGAGGTCCAGCTCGCGGCTCTCGGCCACCGTGAGGAATCCGAGCCCTCCGAGATTGACGGGGAGCAGCACGCCGCGCGCGCCGGCCAGCGCCCGCGCGCCTGTGATGGCGGTGCCGTCGCCGCCCAGCGTGACCAGCATCTGGCACCAGCGCGCGAGGGCCGGCAGCGGCACGCCCTCCTTGCCGGTGTGGGCGCCCAGCCGCGCGTCGAGGCGCACGGCGCGGCCCTGACGCGCGAGCCGCCGCGCCAGCGCCAGCGCCGTCCGCCGCACGCCGGGCCGCCCGGTGTGTCCCAGGATCCCGACGCGGCGCATTCGATCGGTCATGCGTACTGGCGCTGGGTGACCCGGATCCAGTCGAGCGTGCGCTTGGCGATGCCGGGCCCGTCGAGGCCGACCTTCTGGAGCAGCTCGTCGCGCTTCCCGTGGGCGACGAAGGTCTCGGGGAGCGCGATGCGCAGCATCGGCGTCGCGGAGAGACCGTGCTTCTCGAGGCACTCGTGAACGGCGCTGCCGAAGCCGCCCATCGGCACGTTCTCCTCGATCGTGACGATGCGGCCTACCGAGCGCGCGAGCCCGAGGATCGTGCGCTCGTCGAGCGGCGAGACGAACCGCGCGTTGACGACCGTCGCCGAGACGCCGTCGGCCGCGAGCTGGTCTGCCGCCGCCAGCGACGGCGCCACCAGGCTGCCGAGTGCCAACAGCGCGACTTCGCCGCCGGCCCGCAGCGTCTCGCTCGATCCGAGCGCCAGGATGCGCGGCTCGCGCGCAGGGAGCGCATCTTCGGGGATGTTGGCGCGCGGGTAGCGCACGGCCACCGGCCCGCCGCGATGGTGCACGGCCGTCCACAGCATGTCGCGCAGCTCCTCGCCGTTCCTGGGCTGCATCAGCACCATGCCCGGAATCATGCGCAGGTAGCCGACGTCGAACGAGCCGTGCTGCGGCGCCCCGTCCTCGCCCACCAGCCCGGCGCGGTCCACGCACAAGACGACATGCAGGTCCTGGACCGCGACGTCGTGGACGATCTGGTCGAATGCGCGCTGCAGGAACGTCGAGTAGATGGCTGTGAGCGGGAGCAGGCCGCCGGCGGCGAGCCCGGCCGAGAACGTCACGCCGTGCTCCTCGGCCATCCCGACGTCGAAGAAGCGCGCGGGAAACTTCTTCGCGAAGCCCTTGAGCCCGGTGTTGTCGGTCATCGCAGCGGTCACAGCCACCACGTTGGGAAACCGTTCCGCGAGCTCGATCGCGGTCTCGCCGAACACCTGGGTGTAGGTCTTCTTCGTGCTCTTGGATGCGCTCCCGGTCTCGGGATCGAACACGCCGACGCCGTGGAAGGTGCCGGCGTCGCTCTCGGCCGGAGCGTAGCCCTTGCCCTTGCGGGAGCACATCGAGGTTGTGGCCGTCGATCGGGCCGAAGTACTTGAGCCCCAGCTCCTCGAACAGCACGCCCGGCACCATCAGGTTCTGGAGGCCCTCCTTCACCCGGCGGCCCGCCTCCTGGGCCTTGCGGCCCAGGCGCGGCAGCTTGCCGAGCAGCTCGTAGACGTCGCGCTCGAGCGCCCGATACATGCGACTGGTTGTGAGCTTCGTGAGGTAGCGGGCGATGGCGCCGATGTTGGGCGAGATGCTCCACTCGTTGTCGTTCAAGACCACGATCACGCGCTTGCCCAGCTCGCCGATGTTGTTGAGGCCTTCGAAGGCCATGCCGCCTGTGAGCGCGCCGTCTCCGATCACTGCCACGACGTGGTGGTCCTCGCCCTTCAGGTCGCGCGCCACGGCGAAGCCCAGGGCCGCGGAGAGGGACGTGCTGCCGTGGCATGTGCCGAACGGGTCATGCTCGCTCTCGACGCGGCGCGGGTAGCCGGCGATGCCGTTCCATGTGCGCAGCGTGTCGAAGCGCTCGTAGCGCCCGGTGACGAGCTTGTGCGGGTAGGACTGGTGCCCTACGTCCCAGATGATCTTGTCGCGCGGCGAGTCGAACACGCGGTGGAGCGCCAGCGCCAGCTCGACCGCTCCCAGGTTGGGCGCCAGGTGCCCGGCGCGGCGCGCGACGGTCTGGATGATGACGTGGCGCATCTCGGCGGCCAGGCGCCGCATCTCGGCGCGGGAAAGGGACTTGAGGTCGGCCGGCGAGTGGATGTTCTCGAGCATCATCAGGTGATCCGGGTCCAGATCAGGGCGCTGGCCACTCCGAGCAGGGCGCCGATCAGAACTTCGAGCGGCGTGTGTCCAAGCAGCTCCATCAGGCGCTGGGCGCCTGCTTCGGGATGCGCGAAGTGCTCCTCGATCAGGCGGTTGAGGACGACCGCCTGGCGGCCCGCCGCTCGCCGCAAGCCCGCGGCATCATACATCACGATCAGGCTGAAAAACAGCGTGACGCCGAAGACCACCGAGCGAAAGCCCTGGCTCAAGCCCACCATCGTGGAGAGTGCCGCGACCGAAGCTGCGTGGGAACTCGGCATGCCGCCGGTCTCGACGAAGCGGCGGAGGTTCCAGCGCCCGCGGGCGAAGTACTCGCGGAAGCCCTTGTAGGCTTGAACGAGGAAGCCGATGCTGAGCGCCAGCCAGAATGGTTCCGTGGTCCTGTCTCCTGTGTGCGGTTCCCCTTAGGACTCTTGGGCGCGACACGATACGCGGCGACCGCCCCACCGGGCAAACGAGGCGGCGGCGCCCGTCCCTCCTTTCCGACGCCCACGTCGGCCTGCCATTTTCATCCACCGCGGCCAGGAATTTCCCGCCTCGCGTGGCGAGGGCGACCGGGCATTGGGCGAGACGGCGAGGGCCGGCGAGCCTTTCTCACGGCGCAGGTCTCAGCTCCGCCCGCCCCGGCTCGGGAGCTTGTCACGGCACGGGCCATGCGTGGAGCACATTCGACCCCCCTACGCCGAAGGCCAAAGGAGGCTCGACATGAAGGTGCAGGATGTGATGACGAAGGGCGTTGAGTCGTGCCGGCGCAGCTCCGATCTCGCCGCCGCCGCCATGATCATGTGGCGGATGGACTGCGGCGTTGTGCCGGTCGTGGGTGACGACGGGCGCGAGGCGGTCGGCATGATCACCGACCGCGACATCTGCGTCGCGGTCGCGACCCGGCACCGCCGCGCAGAGGAAATCACGGTCGGCGAAGTCCTCTCCGGCACGCTCTACAAGGTGCGCCCGGGCGACGACATCCGCGCCGCGCTCGAGGCGATGCGCGCCGAGCGCGTGCGTCGGCTCCCGGTCGTGAGAGACGGAGTGCTCGTGGGCATCATCTCGATCAACGACATCGTGCGGACGGCCGAGAAGCAGGCCGGCCGCGCCCGGCCGGACATTTCGCCAGAGGACATTCTCGAGGTGATGAAGGCGATCTGCGAGCCCGACGGCGGGCTCGAGGTCGGGCGGAAGAAGGGCGGGGAGAGCATCTCGGCGGCCGCCTGAGGAACCGGATCGGGTGGGAGGCCCGCGTCCCCAAGAGCCTCCGCTCGGCCGGAGAGGACGCAGCGCGCCATTCTGGAGGGCCGGCGGCTGCGGGAGCGGCCCGCTGCGGGCGCGGCTCAGCGCTCCCGCGCTGCGATCGCGTCGATCAGCGTCAGCAGAGGGCGCGGCTTCGGACAGACGCGCTCGATCTCGGCCTTGGCAAGCTCCAGGATCGAGTCGATCGCATCGCGCGAAGACGCCTCCCCCATCGCGCGCGGAAAGGTCGCCTTGCCACGGGCTGCGTCCGTTCCCGGGCGCTTCCCGAGCCGGCGCAGCGACGAGCCGGCGTTCAGCAGATCGTCCTGGATCTGGAAGGCTGTGCCGAGGAATCCGCCGGCCCACTCGAG
>VBOS01000405.1 GCA_005893185.1 Candidatus Eiseniibacteriota bacterium | reverse complement strand
GGAGCGCAGCCAGCGCCCTCGTTCCGCTTCCGATCGCTGCGTAGAGGAACCCGAGCGTGAGCCCGCCGCCTCCCTCGGTCGCTGCGGCCACGCTCATCGGCCGCGGAAGGATCACGGGCGACGGGGGGACGAGCAGCAGCTCCACGAACTGACCGGGCTCCGGAACATCGAACGGAGCCGGCACATCGAGGTCGAGCCAGCGGTGACCGGCGCCGAAGTCGACATGGCGCGCGACCATCGCGCGCGCCTGCCGCCAGAGCTGCGACCCGCCTGTGGCGTGCGCGACGGGCGTCGCGGCATCTGCGAGCTGCGAGCGCGGTGTCGCCGCTTGCGGTTACTCCCTCCGGCCGTCCGGCGCGGTGGCGGCCGCGCGCACCCGCGAGTCCGTGGAGAGCGCAGCCCGCGGCCGTAGCGTCATGGCGTCCGGGGCCGGCCGGCGGCGGTGTCGGGCGGCGTCCGCGATGCCGCGCTGTCATGGGGCGCGGACGACGGCGTCCCGTGCGGGGGCAAAGCACCGGGCCCGCCGGGAAGAGGCGGCATGTGGAGCGACGCGCCCTGCCTGCGCGGCCCCAGTCGCAGCGAATCCTGACCTGCTGGGATCTTCCCGAGCTGCGAAGTCGCGGCGGGCGGCGCTTCGGGCGGCGCAGCGTGCGCAGCCGCCGTGTCTGGAGGCGCGACCTTGGGCGCAGGCGCCTTGATGAGCGAGTCGGGCACGACCCGGCCTGCGAACTCCAGATAGTCGCGCGCAGCGAGCTGTGCCTCGGTGGCAGGATAGTCGTAGATCACGCGCCAGAAGAGGCTCTCCGCCGCCGCCTGGCGGTGGAGCTTGCGGCTCAGGATCCAGCCCTGCGCGTTCATCGCCTTGGCCGCGTAGGGCGTGCCGTTGTAGGTCTGCGCGATGTGGCGATACTCCTCGAGCGCGCGGTCCGGCCGGTCGTGCGTGAACAAGTAGAGCTCTGCGAGCAAGAACCCCGCCTCGACGCGCTTCTGCAACGTGTCGCCTGTGCCGGTGCGATACTGGGCCAGGCGGTCGAGATTGACCAGCCGCTCCGCGGCAAGCGTAGCCGAGGACCCGCCGGGCATCACGTCGCGGACCCGCCCGTACTCGGACCGCGCGCCTTCGAAATCCTCGGCCACCGTCTCCTTCGCGAACCCGATGCGGTATTGCGCCTCGGCCGCCAGCTCGGTATGTGGATAGGCGCGAGCCACCCGGCCGTAGGCGGCGAGCGCATCGTCCAGGTGCCCCCCCTGCAGCAGGGCGGTCCCGTAGCGCACCATCAGGCGACCCCAGCGCTGGGCCGTGGGCGCGGTCTGGGGGACGGGGAGCTTGCCGCCGGTCGTGTCGGGGACCGGGACCTCGGGCTCGTGCGACAGCGCGTCCTTGATCAGAGCCAGCTCCTCCTGGTTGCGATGCGCGGCCTCCAGGCAGTCGACCTCGCGCAGCAGATAGCCCAGGCGCTGCTCGTCGTCCGCTGCCTGCGTGCCCAGAGCGTGGAAGTCGACACGGGCCTGCTCGTAGTCGCCGCTCGCGAGCAGGGCTTCTGCGCGCAGCGCGAGCGCCCGCCCGGCGAGCGGGCTTCCCGGGTAGCGCTCGAGGAGCTGGCTCGCGGCGGCCGCCGCCTCCTTCGGCTGCTCGAGCGCGGTCAGCGCGCGCGCGCGCTCGAGCTGCGCGTTGGGCGCCAGCTCGTGACGCGGGGCGCGGCGCAGGAAGTCGTCGAGCGCTGCGAGCGCCTCGGTGTAGTGGTGCGCGTTGCGGTCGGCGACCCCCAGGTAGAAGAGCGCCTCGACGCCGAGCCCGCTCTTCGGAAAGCGCGTGCGGTAGTCCTGCAGCATGTTGACGGTCTCGATCGGGTCGTCTCGACCGAGCAGGGCCTTGGCCCACAGCAGGTAGGCGTCGTCCACCCACTTCGACTTGGGGTACTGGGCCAGGAGCTTCTTGGAATAGTCGATGGACTTGTTGAAATCGGTAGCGTTCCCCTGGAGCCCGCCGTCCACCGCGTAGGGGGCGCCTCCGGTGGCGCGGTAGTAGTACTTCCGGGCCAGGTAGAAGGTGTTGTAGTAGGCGCATGAGGAGAGGGTGATGAGCGCAAGCGCGAACGAGACAACCCGGACTCCGCATAGCTGAGCCCCGCCCGAGCGAGCGCGCTTGCCCCTCGGGACGCCGGTGAATCGCGCACGATCACTCATCGCATTCATTCCTACACCGGCAACCTGGGTTCTCACATCTTCGCAGGAGATCTCCCTCTTTCTCGCGGATGCCCGGGACTAAGCCGGCGGCCCCGGGGAGGGGCCTACCGGCTGGGTATCGGCCGAATTCCGGACCGCTTGCCGCGCCCGGCCGGGCTCATCCCCGGCGGGCCGGGCGCCGGCCCCGTGGCGAAAGGAGCGGCCGCAAGCGTAGCACTTTCGCCCGCTCGACGGGTGCGGGCGGGTCGGGCGCCGGGAGCCCGATCAGCGCGGCGTCGCGAGGGACCCCGAGCGCTCCAAGCCCGCCTCGCGGCGGCCGGGCCGGGCGCCCCCCACCTCGATGGCTGCGTCGAGGTGGGTGATCTCGCCGTCGCAGATCGTCGCCAGCGCGCGGCCCACGAGGCGCTGGCCCGCGAATGGGGTGTTGCGCCCCTTCGACTGGAAGGCGGTGGGCTCGACCGTCCAAGCGGCTTCGGGATCGATCAGCACCAGATCCGCGGGGTGGCCGGCCTCGAGCCGCACGTCGGGCAGGCCGAACACGCGTCGCGGTGATTCCGTCCACAGCTCGAGGGCGCGAGCGAGCGAGATATGCCCGGGCTCGACCAGGTGCGTGATCGTGAGCGCGAGCGCGGTCTCGAGTCCCACGATTCCGAACGGGGCCTGATCGAAGGGCTGGCGCTTCTCGTCCTCGGTGTGGGGAGCGTGGTCGGTGGCGAGGCAGTCGATCGTCCCGTCGCGGATGGCGTCGATGACCGCGCGCCGGTCGCGCTCGGTCCGGAGCGGCGGGTTCATCTTGGCGTGGGGGTCGTACCCCAAGACGGCCTCCTCGGTGAGGGTCCAGTAGTGCGGGCAGGTCTCCCCCGTCACCAGGATTCCGCGCGCATGGGCGTCGCGCAGCGCATCGAGCGACTCTGCGCAAGAGAGGTGCGCGATGTGAGCGCGCCCCCCCGTGAGCGCCGAGAGCTCGACGTCGCGGCGCGCCATCACGCTCTCGGCCGCGGCCGGGATGCCGCGCAGGCCGAGACGCGTCGCGACCCAACCCTCGTTCATCTGGCCGTCGCCCCGGAGCGTCAGATCCTCCTCGTGGCAGACGATCGGCAGGCCGGCGTGGCGCGCGTGCTCGAGCGCGCGGCGCATGACGGAAGCGCTCATGATCGGCCGTCCGTCGTCCGAGAGCGCAACCGCTCCCGCCGACTTGAGCGCCCCGAACTCGGTGAGCTGCTCGCCCTTCTGCCCCATCGTGACAGCTCCGATCGGGTGGACGCGGCAATAGCCAGCTGCCTCGGCGCGGGCGCGCACCCACTCGATCCAGGCGGCGGAATCGAGCACGGGCTCGGTGTTGGGCATGCAGGCCACGGCCGTGAAGCCACCGACGGCGGCCGCGCGCGTGCCGCGCTCGATCGTCTCCTTGGCGGACTGGCCGGGCTCGCGAAGGTGGACGTGAAGATCCACGAGCCCCGGCGCCAGCACGAGGCCGCGCGCGTCGATCACGCGCGCCTCGTCCTGACGCGGCGAGGCCAGGATCACGCCGCGATCGAATGCCAGGTCGAGCCGCTCGCCCGTGCGCCAGTGGCGCGCGTTCCGGATCACCGTTGCGCCGTTCATGACACCTCCGTGAGTGCGGAAGCGCAGCGCGCGAGCACAGCGCACCGCACAGCGAGACCGTTCTCGACCTGCCGGAAGACCCGTGATTCGCCGCCGTCCGCGACGTCCGGGGCGATCTCGACGCCGCGGTTCATCGGGCCCGGATGCAGCACAGGCGCGCCCGGCCGCATCAGGGCGACCCGCTCGCGGTCGATGCCCCAACCCTTGGCGTACTCGCCGACCGATGCGAGCAAGCCGCTCTCCATGCGCTCGCGCTGGAGCCTGAGCGCCATGACGCCGTCCGCGCCGCGCATCGCCTCTTCGACCGAACCCGCGACCGCACAGCCGAGGGTTTCCGCCTCGGCCGGGATCAGCGTGGGGGGGCCGGCGATCGTGACGGCCGCACCCAGCGTCGTGAGCCCGAAGATCGCGGAGCGGGCCACGCGCGAGTGCGCGATGTCCCCGACGATCGCCAGCCGCCGGCCCTCGAAGCGCCCGTCCCAGGCGTCTGAGAGTGTCAGGAGGTCGAGCAGGCCCTGCGTCGGGTGCTCGTGCTCCCCGTCGCCCGCGTTGATGACCCCGGCCTCGAGATGGCGGGCGAGAAACGCGGGCGAGCCCGCCGAGCGGTGCCGCACCACCACCAGGCTCACTCGCATGTGAGGACCCGCAGCGTGTCGAGCATGCTCTCGCCCTTGGAGAGCGAAGAGCCAGATGCTGTGAAGGTGGTGTGGATCGCGCCCAGGCGCTGCTCGGCCAACTCGAATGAGACCCGGGTGCGGGTCGAGTCCTCGAAGAAGGCATTGCAAATTGCAACGCCCTTGAGCTCGTCGGAGGTCCAGCGCGGCGTCCGCAGCCTCTCGCGGTAGTGCGCAGCGGACTCGAGGAGGCGGACCAGGTCCTCGCGCGGAAGGCCTTCGAGCCCCAGCAGATGGCGCGCATCCGGAGCCCGCAAAAAAGCCCCTGCGCCGTGGGGCGCCGGGGCGTCATTCATCAGGACCGCGCGATTCATGCTTCCCCCTTCGCAACCTCGCCGGGTCGCCTTAAAGGAAATCGCTTGTGCTCTGACCTTCGATTAGAAGCTTATCGCCGGACCGCTCGGGAATCAAGCCCCTGCAGCTGGAATTGTCAAAGGGCTTGAACGTCGTGCAGGTTGCAGCCCAGAGGGTAGTCTTGGTCGGGGTCGGCGCGCGGCCCCGCGTCCGGGCAGGGCGCTTGGGCCGGCGCTCTCGCCGGCGGCGCTTCATCCGATGCGCAGCTCGTGCGCGAGCAGGCGGCGCTTGAAGTCGACGCCCCACGCGTAGCCACGCAACGTCCCGCCCGCGCCCACGACGCGATGGCAGGGAACGAGGATGGCGATCGGATTGGCCGCGACGGCGGCGCCCACGGCGCGCGCATCTCCCGGAACGCCGAGGTCTCTTGCCAGCGCCCCATAGGT
>VBOS01000403.1 GCA_005893185.1 Candidatus Eiseniibacteriota bacterium | reverse complement strand
TCGTCTATCGTCGAATTACGATGATTCCGATCGCGGAAAGGATTCGGGAAATTCTTCCTTGTTCGCGGCCGGGACTCGAGCGGCGGGGCCACGGACGGTCAGCGGGCCAGCACGATCCGCTTCACCCGGCTCCTGCCGTCGGCCTCGAGACGCACGAAGTAGCTTCCGGACGGAGACTTCCCGTGTCTGCCCCGGCCGTTCCAGACCGTCTGCTGGGGGCCCGGCTCCAGCACAGCCTCCACCAGCTCGGCCTCGACGCGGCCCTGGACGTCGAACACCCGGATCCGCACGTGGCACCGGCGGGGGAGGACGAATGCGATCGCCGTGCGCCCGCGGCTGGGGATAGGGCCAACCTGCGTCAGCTCGGGCGCGACCGCGTCGGCGCCGAACATCGGAACCGCCGTCGGCGTGCTCAGCTCGGTGGCGGCGACGAGGCCGAAGCCGCCGCCCGCGAAGAAGTCCGGACGGCCGAACGCGACCGCGTACGCAGGACCGAACCCGGCCGGGTACCAGCTCAAGTGGGCGCCGGTCACGCCATCGAGCGCCTCGATGCCGCCGCGGCCAGCTGCGTAGACGAACTCCGGGGCGCCGCCCGCCCCGACGCCGGCGGGTGCGAGCGCGTAGCACGTGGCGGAGGGGCCCGTCGTCCACGGGGTCACGGCGGCGGATGCCGTGTCCAGCCCGGCGTGACACTCGCGCGGCACGCCCGCGATCGCCGTGAAGTCACCTCCGACGTAAAGCACGGGGCCGCGAGCTGCGAGCGCGTACACGTCCGGGTTGACGCCTGTGACCGGAGCGTTCCAGCTCGTCGCGACCCCCAGGAACCGGTCGAGCGCAGCGATGCGCGAGCGGCTCGCGCTGCCGATCGACTGGAACGATCCGCCGACGAAAACCGTGCCGCCGTGCGGCATGATCGCGCGTACGGTGCTGTCCGCGCCCGGGCTCCACGGCGTGGCGAGCCCGGTCGCGAGGTCGAGCGCGGCGATGCGGCTGCGCGGCTGCCCGCCGATCGCGTTGAAGTTCCCGCCCGCGTAGAGGACGGAGCCGCTCAGGGCCAGCGAGTAGACCGTGCCGTACGCCTTCGGATCCCAGTCCGTGACCACGCCGGTTCCCGCGATCGCCGCAATCTGTCTGCGCCGCCTCGCGCCCACGGTGTCGAAAGCGCCGCCCGCGTAGATGATCGGGCCGGCGCCCGCGACCAGCGCACGCACGATGCCGTTGGCGCCCGGGTTCCAGTCGGTGACGTTGCCGGTCGCGATGTCGACCGCGGCGAGGTTGTGACGCCTCGTTCCTGCGATGCTCGCGAAAGTCCCACCGGCGAACACGGTCGCACCGTCGGCCACCAGGGCGTAGACCGGGGCGGAGGCGTCGGGGTCCCATTCCGTCGGCACGCCCGAGGCGGAATCGATCGCGGCGATGTTGTCGCGCGCCCGTCCGCCGACCGTGCTGAACTGGCCACCCGCGTAGATCGTCGGGCCCGACCTGGCGAGCGTCCACACGAATCCCGACGTGACACCCGGGTTCCACGACGTGAGCGAGCCGGTGGCGAGGTCGAATGCCGCGAGGCACGTGCGAGAGACCCCCGCGGCGGTCGAGAAGATGCCGCCCGCGTAGAGCGCCGAGCCGCCGCGCTCGAGCGTCAAGACATCGCCGTTCGCGCCGGGATTCCACGACGTCACATGGCCGGTGACGATGTCCACGGCGGCGAGGTTGACGCGCGGCGCGCCGTCCACCTGCGTGAACCGTCCGCCGAGGTAGACGGCGCTGTCGCCGATTGCGATGGCGAACACAGGCCCGTCCACGATCGGATTCCAGGGGAGGAGCGCCCCGGTGACGGGATCGACGGCGGCCACGTTCCGGCGCGACTGCCCGCCGATGGTGAAGGCCCCGCCGAGGTAGACCCGGCCGCCGGCGACCCGGATGGTGTAGACCCCGTTCGACGTGACGTCGATCTGCGGGTCCCAGGGCAAGAGCGCCGCCGTCACCGGGTCAAGCGCAGCCGCCCTGATCCGGGTCACGCCGTTCATCGCGGTGAAGCTGCCGCCGGCGTACACGGCCGAGCCTCCGGCCGCGATCGAGTTTACGGTCGACCCGTGCTGCGGATTCCACCCGGCGACCGTGCCGTCAACGTGGATGTGCGCCATACCATCGCGGGGCAGCCCATTGACGTTGTTGAAGCCACCGATGATGAACCAGCCGCCCTGGCCGTCGGGCGCCGCCGATTCAACGCCGCTGTCGAGCTTGAGCGACCGCACGATCTCGCCGGTGACGGGCGACAGAACCGCGCCGTACGCCGCGCGCGGCCCGATGCGCGTGAAGCTCCCGCCCACGTACAGCGTGCCCGACGCCTGAGCGACGGCGTAGACCGTGCCGTTCGGCAACGGGAAGTCGTCACGAATCGCCTGCGCCCGGAGGGGAGCGGTCCAGGCGCTCAGGATCCCGAGCGCGATCGCGCCGCGGCACGCGAAAACACGCACGCCCTTGGGCCTTTCGCCCAGGGCACGGCCATGGCCAGCTTGGAACACGGGTGCCGCTCGCTCCTGCCTTGGTCACGGGGGCGCAGCCCGCGATGCCCCGTGCCCTGCCGCAAGGTGCAGCAAGATTGATTCCATCTCCGCTCCGCTTTGACGCTGCTTCCGGCGCCCTCCTATACTTCCGCCGTCATCCGACTCGCGCACACCCGCGGCCGGGCCCCGGGGCGCCGTCTCGCGGCGCCGGGGGAGACGGGTCGCCGCGTCCGGCAAACTCCCTTTCCGTACGGAGAATCCAATGGAAGCCACCAAGACCAAGCTCGTGGACTATCGCGTCAAGAACGCCGTGGCCTGGATCGAGCTCACCGATCCGCCCGCCAACACCTACACCTACGAGATGATGCGCGATCTCGACGACGCGATCCTGCAGGCGCGCTTCGACGAGAACGTGCACGTGATCGTGCTACGCGGGGCGGGGGAGAAGTTCTTCTGCGCCGGCGCCAACATCAACATGCTCAAGACGGTCAATCCGACCGAGCACACGCCCAAGCTCGTGATCGCAGCGCTCAACGGCCACACCGTGGGCGGCGGGCTCGAGATCGCGATGGCGGCCGACCTTCGCATCGCGCGCCGCGGCGCGGGCAAGATCGGGCTGCCCGAGGTGACGCTCGGCGTGCTCCCGGGCACAGGCGGCACGCAGCGCCTGGCGCGGCTCATCAACAAGTCGACCGCGATCGAGCTGATGACCACAGGCGAAACCTTCGACTTCGAGCGCGCGAAGGACCTGGGGATCGTCAACCAGATCTGGGAGACCGGCTCGAACGACGAGTTCCTGGAGAAGGTCCAGAAGTACGCCGAGCAGTTCTGCCCGCCGCACCGCGCCTCGAAGGCCGTGGGGCGCATCAAGCGCTCGGTGCAGAGCGGGAGCGAGGTCGCGTTCGAGCAGGCGCTCGCGATCGAGCGCGAGCTGCAGCAGCAGCTCTTCCAGAGCGA
>VBOS01000404.1 GCA_005893185.1 Candidatus Eiseniibacteriota bacterium | reverse complement strand
GGAGGAGCGAGCGTGAGGCGCCGGGTCCCTGCAGCTCCGGCCGCCTCCACCGCGTGAGGTTCGCGGGCGAGTTCGCGGCGCTCGGGACCGCGCTGTGCTGGGCCACCGGCTCCAACCTGTTCGCAGCAGCGGGCCGGCGCATGGGCTCGGTGGTTCTGAACCGCCTGCGCATCACGGTGGCCGCGGCGTTCCTTTGCACCGCGCTGCTCGCGTTCCGGGGTTCGCCGTGGCCGACGTGGGCGAGCGGATCGCAGATCGCGCTGCTGGCTGCGAGCGGCCTCGTCGGCTTCGCCTTCGGCGACACGTATTACTTCCGCGCGCTCGTGATCCTGGGCCCCGGCCGCGCCGCCTTGCTCGCCTCGTTGGCGCCGCTCTTCACGCTGGCGATCGCGTGGCCGCTGCTGGGCGAGGCGCCCGGGCCCCTTGCCCTGCTCGGGGTGGCGCTCACGCTCGGCGGGATCTTCATCGTGCTGCGCGAGAGCGAGCGTCGCGAGCACCCGCACGTCGAGGGTTCTGCGTTCGTCGGCGTGGTCGCAGGCGTGCTGGGGGCGCTCGGGCAGGCGGTGGGCTTCGTGATCTCGAAGCTCGCGCTGCGCTCCGGGCTCGACCCGCTCTCGGCCACGGTCGTGCGGGTCACGGCGGCGATGCTGGGCATCTGGGGGCTCGCAGCTTTGCGCGGCGAGGCGGCCGGGTCGTTCGTGGCGCTGCGCGACCGGGCCGCGGCGCGCTTCATGGTGGGCGGGGCGTTCTTCGGGCCGTTCCTCGGCGTGACGCTTTCGCTCTACGCGCTCCAGCATATCGAGGCGGGCGTTGCGGCGTCGATCACGGCGTGCTACCCCCTGCCTACGATCCTGATCTCGGCGCGTTTTCACGGCGAGCGCATCACGGCGCGCAGTCTGGTCGGAGCGCTGGCCACGGTGGTGGGAGTCGTCGTGCTGTTCCTGAGGTGAGCGAGCCGCGGTGGCGCGGCTTGGAGAGGGGCGCGAGACTTCCGCCCGCCCGCCGCTTTGCTACATTCCGCGCGTGAGCGCAACGCGCAAGCCCCTGCTGGTGTGGGACGGAGACTGCAGCTTTTGCCGCAGGTGGATCGCGCGCTGGCAGCGGGCGACCGGCGACCGCGTGGAGTACGCCCCGTACCAGACCGCAGCTCCGCTCTTTCCCGCCATCCCGCTCCAGCGCTTCAAGCGCTCGGTTCAGCTCATCGAGCCCGGCGACCGCCTGTCGCAGGGCGCGGAGGCCGTGTTCCGGGCGCTCGCATACGCTCCGGGGCGCGGCTGGCCGCTCGCGCTCTACCAGCGCGTTCCGTTCTTCGCGCCGACGAGCGAGGCGCTCTACTGGATCGTGGCGCGCAACCGCCGGCTGTTCTCGTTCCTCACGCGAATCGCCTACGGCAGCCACGTCGTGCCGCCCGGCGATGCTTTCACGACCTGGGTCTTCCTCCGCCTCCTCGGCGCGATCTACGCGATCGCGTTCATCTCGCTCTGGACGCAGATCACGGGGCTCGTGGGGAGCAAGGGGATCATGCCCGCCGCTGCCTACCTGGAAGCGGTGCGCGGGCACTATGGCCTGGTGCGCTACTGGCTGCTGCCCACGTTCGCGTGGCTCAACGCGAGCGACCTGGCGCTCCATGCGATGTGCGCAGCCGGCGCCGTGCTCGGACTCCTGCTCGTGGCTGGGATCGCGCCGATCCTGACGCTGGTTGGCTGCTTTGCGCTCTATCTCTCGCTCGCCAACGTGTGCGGGGAGTTTCTCTGGTTCCAATGGGACAGCCTGCTGCTCGAGACCGGCTTCCTCGCGATCTTCCTGGCCCCGTGGCGCGAGCTCTCGCGGCCAGGCAGCGATCCCGCGCCCCCGCGCTCGGTGTTGTGGATGATGCGCTGGCTGCTCTTCCGGCTGATGTTCTCATCCGCTGTGGTGAAGATCACGAGCGGCGATCCCTCGTGGCGGCACCTGACCGCGCTCCAGTACCACTACGAGACGCAATGCCTGCCGCCGTGGACCGCGTGGTACGCGCACCACCTGCCCGCGTGGTTCCAGCGCTGGTCGGCGATCTCGATGTTCGCGATCGAGGGGATCGCTCCGTTCCTGATCGTGGCGCCGCGCCGCATCCGCATGCTGGGCGCAGCTGCCATGACGCTGCTCCAGGCGCTGATCCTCCTCACCGGCAACTACTGCTTCTTCAATCTCCTCGCGCTCGCGCTCATCGTCCTCCTGCTCGACGACGCGGTGTGGCCGCTGTCCTGGCGCGGGCGCGTCGCGAGACTCGATGCGAGCGCGCCCCGCATGACCCGGGGGCGCTGGCCCGGGTGGGCGACCGGGCCCGTGACCGTGGCGATCCTGGTGATGAGCCTGGCGCCGCTCGTCGGCACGTTCCGCATCCCGCCCGCGCGGCTCGGCCCTCTGGTCTTCCTGAACGAGATCGCGGCGCCGCTCCGCGTCGTGAGCGGATACGGTCTGTTCGCGGTGATGACGACGAGACGCCAGGAGATCGTCGTCGAGGGTAGCCAGGAGGGGAGGATCTGGCTGCCCTACGAGTTCCGCTACAAGCCCGGCGACGTCAAGCGTCGGCCGCGCTTCGTGGCGCCGCACCAGCCGCGGCTCGACTGGCAGATGTGGTTCGCGGCGCTCGGCGACTTCCGCAGCTCGCCGTGGTACCTGGGCTTTTGCCAGCGCCTGCTCGAGGGCTCACGGCCGGTGCTCGGGCTGCTCGCGAGCAATCCGTTCCCGGCGGCCCCGCCGCGCTACGTGCGCGGCGTCCTCTACGACTACCACTTCACCGACGCCGCCACGCGCCGCGCCACGGGAGCGTGGTGGCGCCGTGAGGAGAGCGGCCGCTTCGGCCCGGTGCTCACGCTCGTCGACGGTCAGCTCGTGGCGGTGCCGGAGGGCGGCGTGCGCAGGCGCTGAGCCCGGCCGGGCGGGCGCTCGCGGCCGCGGGCATGCAAGTC
>VBOS01000402.1 GCA_005893185.1 Candidatus Eiseniibacteriota bacterium | reverse complement strand
TGTCACATCGGGCTTGCCGCGTGTGAGCGTCCCGGTCTTGTCGAACACCACGGTGTCGATCCTCTCCGCCGACTCGAGCGCATCGGCGCCTGAGAGCAGCACGCCCAGCTCCGCGCCGCGTCCGGTCCCCACCATGAGCGCGGTCGGGGTCGCGAGGCCGAGCGCGCAGGGGCAAGCGATGATGAGCACGCTCACCGCTGCCAGCAGCGCATGGGCGAGCGCGGGCGCCGGGCCGAAGTCGAACCACAGCACGAATGCGGCGATCGCGATCGTGATCACGACCGGGACGAACACGGCGGCGACACGGTCGGCGAGCTTCGAAACCTCGGCCTTGCTCGCCTGCGCCTGCTCGACGAGGCGCAGGATCCGCATCAGCATCGAGTCGGCGCCGACGCGCTCGGCGCGCATGCGGAACGAGCCAGTCTGGTTCACCGTGCCCCCCGCCACCGCATCCCCGTGCGCGACCTCGACGGGAATCGGTTCGCCCGTGAGCATCGAGCGGTCCACGCTCGAGCGCCCTTCGGTCACAACGCCGTCCACCGGCACCTGCTCGCCGGGCCGCACCAGCAGGTGATCGCCGGGCTGCACCGACTCGAGCGGAACGTCGTCGATCGTGGCGCCATCCACGCGGTGCGCGATGCGCGGGCGCAGGCTCATCAGCCGCCGCATGGCGATCGAGGATCGCGAGCGGGCGCGTGACTCGAGCAGCCGGCCGAGCAGGATCAGCACCACGATCACGGCTGCCGTGTCGAAGTAGGTGTGTGCCTCGAGACCTGCGGCGCGGATCGTGCCCGGGATCAGCGTGACCACCGCGGAGTAGAGGTACGCGGTCATGGTGCCGAGCCCGATCAAGAGATTCATGTCGGCCGAGCGGTGGCGGACGCCGCGCCATGCTCCGCGCACGAACGGCCCGCCGGCCCACAGCTGGATCGGGGTCGCGAGCGCGAGCTGGATCCAGTTCTGCGCCGTCATCGGCAGCACGCGCTCGACGGCGGGCAGCATGCCGAGCATCCCGATGAGCACCACCGGCACGGCCAGCCCGGCGGCCACGACGAAGCGGCGCAGCAGGTCGGCCAGCTCGAGCCGGCGCTCGGCCAACTCGGCGTCGTCTGCGACGGGGCTCGTCACGGGGCGCGCGTCGTAGCCCGCCTCGCGCACGGCGGCCGCGAGCTGCTCATCGGCGACCGGCCGCGCGAGGCGCACGAGCGCGCGCTCGGTCGCCAGGTTCACGCTCGCGCTCTCGACCCCCGGGACCGCGGCGAGCGCCTGCTCGACGCGCGTGACGCAGGCCGCACAGTGCATGCCGGAGATCTTGAGTTGGACGGTGCCGTCGGGGGACGAAGCGGGCGGCCGCGGCGCGCGCCCATTCTCCACCGTCGAGGGGACGCCGGAGACTTCCGAGAGAGTCCGGGGCATGTGCGATGGGATCTTCATGATAAGCCTGCACCTTGAATCCTATGCCCGCGCCGGCTAGAGGCGCCAGCCTGCGCACGCTGAATTCGCCTCCGCTGCCGCGCCCACAAGGGGTAGGGCCGAGCGCGGATTCCGTGAGGGCGCTACTGAATCCCTCCGAAGCTTCCGGCGCGCGTGCCGCGCTCGGCGTAGAGCTCGCGCTGCTCCTTGACCCCGATTCGGAAGTAGTACTCGGCCTCGCCGCCGACCGTGAAGATGCGCGAGAAGGTCGCCATCCAGCAGTGCAGGTCACGCGAGATGCCGAAGCGCTGGGTGAGCACCTGGCGGTGGGAGAAATCGACGGACGTCGAATAGTCGAGCCCCCAGGCCGGACTCAGCTGATAAGTGAGCACGGCATTCCCGGTCTGGCTGCTCGACCACTTGGTTTCCGACACCAGCCCGCCCGAATAGGAAAATGCCAGGCCCGCGGTCCAGTTGTCGCGGAAGCCGGGCGCCGCGGGGGTGCCCTGATCCACCGGGAGCGGCGGGGGCACGCCGCGCAGGCGCGCGCTCGTCAGGTTGAGGCCCAGGTTGTAGTTGAAGTTCCGGATCGGACGCGACTTGTAGACGTCCATCGTCCACCCGGCGCTCCCGTTGAGGACCCCGGGTGGCTGGAGCTGGAGCGACCAGCCGAGGCTCGAGAGCGGATGGGGCTGGCGCTGCTCCTTCCACAGGAAATTGTAGGAGCCGCGCACCACGAGCAGCAGCAGGTTGTCGAGAACACTGAACCGGTCGCCGTGCCGCACCTTGGCCTGCAGGCGCTGGTCGAGGCCGAAGCTCATGAACGCCTGCTTGCCCCCCGACACGCCGAACCCGCCGAAGTCGTGGAAGCGGTCGCCGGCAGTGGTCGCCGGGCTGAAGGCGAATGACGCAGATGGCGTGATGATGTGGCGCAGCCCGACCAGGGAGCCCAGGCGCGGGCGGAACGTACCGTAGAACGTGGCGTTCGAGCTCACGCCGGTACGCCACACGGCGGCGGAGGTCCCGGTCAGGGTCTGGCCGGTCCCGATGCCGATGTGATGGCCCTGCTCGTCGAAGTCGAACGTGACCTGCTCCGAATCGGAGAGCCCGAAGCTGTTCTGGAGCGCGCGTCGCGTGAGGTCGACCTGCTTGACGATCGCGCTGTTGTCGGGCGCATAGCCGAGCAGCACCCCGCGCTGCTCGTGGATCGAGCCGAAGTGGCTGGTGAGGGACATGTACACGGTGCTGAGGGGCTTCTCGAGCCATGTGCCGCGCAGCGGACCCATGCTCCCGAGCGTGCGGGTCGGGAAGGACACGGCGATGTTCGGGAGGGTCTCGGTCAGGTTGGGCAGCGATGAGACGCGCGGCACGGTGACCGGGCCGCCCGCGTAGGGCGTGGAGATGTCGTCGTCCGCGTCGAGGTCCTGGCGGCGATCGAGCGCGGCGGTGATGCTCACCCAGTCCGCGTTGTGGGTCAGCGACAGGCTCGAGTTCAGGAAGCGGTTGAGACGCTCGTAGAGCGTGCGCCCGTAGAGATTGCTGGTGCTGTAGGCCTTGCTCGACACGAAAGATGCGCGCGCGGACAGCTGAGTGCGCGGCGTGATCTCCTGCGAGTGGTTGCCGGTCAGGTCCCAGTCGTCGCTCTGGGTGCGGTCGTCGTGCGCGAAGTTGGCGATGACGTTGCCCCCCAGCACGTACAGCAGCTTGTAGTAGCCCTCGGTGTGCAGCTTCCACGAGGGCTGGGCCTGGTAATAGTCGCCCGACAGCGTGAGGTCCATGTAGTCGTTGGGCGCCCAGTAGTAGCCGGCGTTGCGGATGAACTGGCCAGCCTGCTCGTTGAAGCCGAACTCGACCTGCGGAAACATGAAACCCGAGTGGCGGCCCGGCTTGATGGGGAAGATCCAGAACGGCAGCGCCAGCAGCGGCACGTTTTTCACGTAGAAGACCACGGGCTTCGCCACCAGCTTGTCCTTGAGATAGATCTTCATCCAGTGGGAAGCGAAGTGGTAGTGCGGCTCCTCGAGGTCGCATGTGCTGTAGTTGCCCCCCATCACGTCGAGCTCCTTGTCGCTCGCCTTGCGGATGCGCTGGCCGTGGTAGAGCCCGCGCTCGTATGCGGTCTCCGCCTGGTAGATCGTTCCGACGCGCGTGCTCATGTCGTAGGTCATGAGATGGCCCGTCACCCGCTCGCCGCGATCCGTGAGGTCGGGCTCGCCGCTCGCCACCAGCGATTGGCGCTCCACGTCGAATTCGACGCGCCGCGACCGCAGCTCGAGGTCGCGATAGATCAGATGAGCGTTGTGGTCGAGCACGATCTGGCTCTTGGGAACCACGAAGTAGATGCGGGTGGCGTCGTAGCTCACGATCTCCTTCTTGGCGGCGGTGGTGTCGCCGACGGCCACCGCCAGGTGGTACTCGCCGGCCGCCCGGCCTTCGACGCGCGCGCGGTCGATCTTCCGCTGCTTGAAGAACACCGTGATGCTGTCGCCGTCCGCGAAGTTGCGCTCGGCGGTCTGTCCGGACTTCTGCACAGCTGCGTATTCGTTGCGCGCCTCCCCCACCGCGAGCAGGCTGTCGAGCTCGTCGTCGGTGAACCAGGCTTCGATGGATTTGCCGGTCAGCCGGCTCGATTCCCCCGTGGCGGGCGGTGGCGCCCCGTAGTAGTTCATCTGCGCGTTTCCGCGCACCGTCACGCGTCGGAGCCGGCGGCCGGGCGTCCACAGCTCGAGCGTGTCGCCGGACACGGCGGTGTGATCGTCGTAGGCGCGTGGCGACCCCAGCAGCCAGCCCCGCTCGGCCTTGTCGTCGAACAGTGCCGAATCGGCGCTGGCGCGCAGCGAATCGCGCACCACGCGGACCGAATCGAGGGCCTGGGCCACGCGGCTCTCGGTGTTGAGTCGCAGCGTCACCGCCTTGAGCAGGGTCGGCTTGCCGCGCTCGTCGCGGGCGGTCAGCACCGGCTCCCCGGTCGCCACCATCTCGTGGCTGCTCCGGTCGTAGTCGATCGCGCGCGCCGCCAGCTCCAGATGGTGCTCGTCGTCGTACCCCCGCACGTCGGGCCCGCGCGCCCGCACCAGCAGCGAATCCCGGACGTAGGTCGCGCGCTCGCATAGGAGGCGCTGGTGGCCATCCTTGCCTTCGACCCCGCCGTAGAGCTCGGCCATCCCGTTCTTGCGCTGGTAGGTGCCGGCCGGCGCGCGCAGCATGGCGTCACGATCCACGACCACGACGTGCCCTCCGACCTGGAGCACGTCGTCGTTCTCCGAGTAGGAGGCGTGGTCGCAAGTGAGCGTGAGCGTGCTGTCCACCATCTTCACGTCGCCGTCGAGGTAGAGCATCCCCTGGGCGCGCAGGTAACGGCCGTCGGCGGCGGTCAGCACGCTGCGGCCGCGCGTGACCCGCAGATTGCCCTTGAGCAGCACGACGTCGCCGTCGGGCCCGTGGCTCCCGGTGACGTTGTCCGCCGAGATGTCGAGCGGCGGCTCGGCCCGCGGCTCCTGCGCGGCAGGCGCGGAGACCGGGACGAGCCCGAGCGTCGCAGCCAGCGCGACGAGTCGGACCCAAGCATTCGCGACGGCCGGAGCGCGGCGGATGTGCGAAGGGCGGAGCCCGCTCACAGCCACTCGCCCGGCGCGCCGCCGAAGGCTTCCATCGCCTCGCCCACCGCGAACAGCGACCCGGTCAGGAGCACGAGCCCCTCCTGGCCCGCGTGCGCGAGCGCCTCGCGACATGCGCTCTCGACGCCCGGCGCGACGCGGCTTCTGAGGCCCTCGGCCACGACCGCCTCCGCCACGAGGGCGGGCTCGAGGGCGCGTCCGCTGCGCGAGCGCGTCGCGAACACATCTGCGCCGGGCGCGAGGCCTGCGAGCGCAGCGACCATGCGCGCCACGTCCTTGTCGCCCGAGACCGCCAGCACGATCGCGCGCGGTGCGGGAAGCGCAGCTTCGCGCCACGCCTCCGCCAGGGCCCTGACGCCCTCCGCGTTGTGCGCCCCATCCCACCACAGGCGCGGCTCCAAGGGACACGGCTCGAAGCGTCCCGGCCAGCGGACCTCGCGGACTCCGCTCACCACAGCATTCGCCGGGATCGCCAGACCCTGCTCGCGGAGCGCGGCCAGCACTCCGAGCGCCAGCGCGAGGTTGCCGGCCTGGAAGCTCCCGCGCAGGTGCGGCGCCTCGAGCGCGAGCGGCCCCCACGGCGTGTCCGCGAAACGCGCCGCGAGCGAGCCCGCGCGATCAAAGCCGGCTTCCACCCGTGCCGCTTCCAGCCTCCGGCAGCCGCGCTCGCATGCGATCCGACCGATCACATGGGAGGCGCGCGGGTCGAGCCCCGAGCCCGTCACCACCGGCACGCCGGGCTTCAGGATCCCGGCCTTCTCGGCTGCAATCTCTTCGATGGTGGGTCCCAGGATCTCGGTGTGGTCGAGCCCGACGCTTGTGATGGCGCACACGGCGGGGGAGACGACGTTGGTGCAGTCGAGGCGGCCGCCCAGACCCACCTCGACCACCGCCCATTCCACGCCGCAAGCTGCGAACGTCTCGAACGCCAGGGCTGTGCACACCTCGAAGAAGGTGCGATCCTTCCCCTCGGGCAGGCCCTGGATGCGCTCGAGCCGCGCTTCGAGGAGCGACTCGTCGGCCCAGTGTCCGCGCACCCGGATGCGCTCGCAGAAATCCACGAGGTGAGGCGATGTGAAGAGGCCGGTTTCGAGGCCGGCGGCGCGCAGCACGCGCTCGATCACGGCGCTCACCGTGCCCTTGCCGTTGGTGCCAGCTACGTGCACGACGCGGAAGCGGCGCTCGGGGTTGCCGAGTGCCAAGAGCAGGGCGCGCGTGCCCTCGAGCCCGAGCTTGTCCTTCCGGCGCTCGAGACCGTAAAGCCCTTCGAGTGCGTTCTGGAGCTTCACGCTCGCCGGGATCCGGCCTTGCCATCCTCTGCGGGGAGCGCGCTCCACTGCGGGTGCGGGCTGGGCTTGCCGTCGGCAGCGAAGCCGCGCGTCGAGCGCCAGAAGAATTCGAGCAGGCGCGAGACCTCCTCGCGCATCTGCTTGCGATGGACGATGCGGTCCACGAAGCCCTTCTCCAGCACGAACTCCGCGCGCTGGAAGCCGGGCGGCAGATCCTCGCCGATGGTCTGGCGGATCACGCGCGCGCCGGCGAACCCCACGAGCGCCTTGGGCTCGGCGACGATCACGTCACCGAGCGAGGCGAACGATGAGAGCACGCCCGCGGTCGAGGGATCGGTGAGAATCGAGACGAACGGCAGGCGCTCGCGTTCGAGCCCGGGGAGGAGCGCCGAAGTCTTCGCCATCTGCATCAGCGAGAGGATGCCCTCCTGCATGCGCGCGCCGCCGGTCGCGGACACCACCACCAGCGCGCGGCGCTCCGCGATCGCGCCCTCGATCGAGCGCGCCACCTTCTCCCCGACCACCGAGCCCATGCTGCCGCCCATGAAGAAGAAGTCCATCACGGCGAGCGCGACCGGCTTGCCGCCGATCGTGGCAACGCCGGCGAGCGCTGCGTCCTTCATGCCCGTGTCCTTCTGCGCGAGCTGTAGGCGCTCGGGGTAGCGCATCTTGGCGTCGCGGAACTCGAGCGGGTCGGCGGATTCGAGCGCGGCGAAGCGCTCGTCGAACGAGTCCGGGTCCACCAGGAACTGGAGGTAGGTGCGGGCCGGGACGCGGAAGTGGTGGTTGCAGTGCGGGCAGGTCCATGCGTTCTCCTCGAGCACGGTCTGGAACAGCGCCTCGCCGCAGTCCTCGCACTTGGTCCACAGGCCCTCGGGCACGTCCTTGCGCCGTTCCCGCTTCGACCGGGTCTTGATACCGCTCGGTTCTCGTTTGAGCCAGGACATCCGGTCTCTCCCCTCGAGGCCTTCTCGCGGCTCTACCCGCGGACCTGCGCCCGCCACTCCATGATCAATGCGTCCTCTCCTGTGTCACGATAATACCCGCGGCGCAGACCGGCCAGCCGGAACCCGTGGGCCCGATACAGGGCCTGGGCCGCGAAGTTCGACACCCGAACCTCGAGCGTGAGGGAACGCAATCCCATGACACTTGCCCTCTCCACCAGATCCTCGAGCAGGCGCCGGGCCACGCCGCGTCGCCGCTCCCCCGGCACCGTCGCCAGGTTGCCGATGTGGCCGGATCCGCCCGCGAGCCACGCGAGCAGGTAACCCGCCAGCCTTCCACCGCGCTCGGCGATCATGGCATACACCCCGGAATGGGTAAGCTCTCCGCGGAAGAAGGCCTCGGGCCACGGGTCGCTGAACACCTCGCGCTCCACGGCTGCGACCTGCGGAACGTCCGCGGCCCGGAACGGCCGGAGCACGAGCGGCTCGCCCGCGCTCGCCTTGTGGCGCACGCGCTCCTCCGCCTGCGCCGAGCGCACGTAAAGGGGCTCGAGCGGGCGGCCGGCGGCGGGCAGCCCCGCCCTGGGTCCACGTCCCGAGCGCGCGGCCTGCGCGAGGTCGCGCGCCGAGAGGCCCGCGTGGCGAAAGGCCAGCGCCGTGCTGCCGGGGCGCGCGCGCTCCAGCGCATCGCGCTCGCGCGGAACAGCGGGTCCGACGAATCGCACGTCGGAGGCTCCCGAGAGCGGAAGCGTCTCCTCCACGTGCGCGAGCACCCGCTCGGCCGGGCCCACCTGGGGCGCTGCCAGCAGGCTCACGAGGCCGCTGCGGTCGGCACGGAAGAAGCCCGCGTAGACCTCACGCCGCCCCGCCGGGACGAGCGGCACCACCAGGGCGCGGCGTGCGGGTGCCGCGCCGGCGAGGGAAGCCAGCGAGGTCGCGCCGCACAGCATGGCGCCGGAGGCGAGCGCAAGCGCCTCGGCGGTCGCGAGGCCCACGCGCACGCCGGTGAAGGAGCCGGGCCCGAGATCGGCGGCCACCCAGCGCAGGCTCCGCGGCGCGAGCCCCGACCGCTCGAGCGCGCGCGCCACCAGCGGGGTGAGGCG
>VBOS01000401.1:5712-13461 GCA_005893185.1 Candidatus Eiseniibacteriota bacterium | reverse complement strand
TGCCGGCGGCCAGCGCCGCCGCGCGCCGCAGCAGCTCGGGCCTCCGCTCGTCGACGATCTCCGACAGTCGGGTCCCCTCCACCCACGGGAAGACCAGCGTGCGCACATCCGGCATGTACTGGCGCGGCAGCCAGAGCCCGTCGTGATTCGTGGGCAGGCGCTCCGCGAGACTTCTCCCCAAGGTCCACATCCGATCGCCGAGGTCGTCGGCGTAGACCTTCAGCGCGAAATCCCGTTCCTCTCCCGCCTTCGAGCGGAGGTGGATCTTCACGACAAAGCGGTCGGGATGCCGGCTTTGCAGGGTGCAGGAGAAGGACGCAGGCTCGAGCCCTGCCCCGTTCACGCACTGGCGGGCGATCTGGAGCACCACATCGGGCCGCTCGAAGCTCGCCAAAGCAGCCCGCAGCCTCCTTCGCTGATCGCGTGTGGCCTGTGGTCCGATTCGCATTCCCGTGGCGTTCCTCCTGCGGTCATCCGCCGTTGAGCCACGTCGACAAGTAGCCGGTCACCTGGGCCGCCCCATCGAACGACGGGAAGAATTCGCGAACCCGCCCCGCCTGCGTCCGCCGATCGCGGGCCAGCGCCCATTCCAGGGCCCCGGCGAGGCTCTCCTCGCCAGCCCTGCTCGGGTGGACGCACTGGGCAAGGCCTCGGGCGGCCAGCAATTCGGCTCGGATCAACTGCTCGACCTTGTGCGTCGCGCGCGGGACGATCACCATCGGGCACCCGGCCATCAAGCCCTCGCACAGGGTATTGTATCCGCCCATGCACACAGCCGCGTCCGCCACCGCCATCAGCTGGAAGACGTCGGCTGAGGGCAACAGGCGACAGCGGGGGCTGGCCAGCGAGTGCAGCATCGCGGACTCCTCCTCCGGCATGAAGGGGCCCGTCACCAGGATCGCGGAGAGCTCGGGGTCGCGCGCCTGCAGCCGCGTGATGGCGGCCCCGGCGTGTCGCAGCACGTCGCAGCCGTCGCCGCCGCTGCCCACCGATGCCAGGACCAGGCGCCCGTTCGGAGGCAATCCATATTGCCGCCGGATTCCGCTGGGGGTGGCCGGGGGGAGATCTCGTACGACGTAGCCGCAGTAGTGGAGCTTGGGCCGCACCGCCTGGGGAATGGCGTAGGCCTCTGCGACGTCGTAGAGCCTGGGCGAGCCGAAGACCGCGATGCCGTCGTACAGGTTCTCCAGCGCGTCGTACACGCCTCCTTCGCGCCACGCCGCGCGGATGCGCTCGGGGTCGTCCATGATGTCGCGCAGGCCAAACACGAACCGGGTCTCGGGCCGGGCCTGCTTCAGCGCCCACAACCCGTCGCGGAACTCCCCCGATGAGCCCAGCGGCTCGTGGTCCACGAAGACCACGTCGGGAGCGAGCCCCAATGCCGTGGCCCGCAGGATCTGGCTGCGCAGGGCCCGGAACTGCTGGAGGCTCGCCTGCTCGTCCTCCGGAGTCCGCTGGATCGACGTCGGGGTCCGCCGCGATGGCAGCTTGATGAGGTCGCACTGGCGTGGAGGCCAGGCGATGTCGCGTGCGATCCTGGACCGCGTCGCAACGTACGCGACACAGTTGGGGAACCTCGCGAGCACATGGTTGGCGATCGTCAGCGTGCGCGTGATGTGCCCGAGGCCCCGGGTGTCCTGCGAGTAGAGCAGGAGCGTGCGGATCGGAGACGACCGGGGCGCGATCATGGAACGGCCCGTCCGGGGAAGGCAGCGGGGACTACCGGATGTGGATCCGCCCCATTCCCGAGCAGCTCCGACAGCATCACCGGGATGCGCGCGAGGCCGGAGAGATCGAGGCGGTCGCGGCTCGGCGGCCGCGGCCCCAGGTCGCGGGCCAGCCACTCGGCCAGGGCAGCGGGGCTCAAGTGGTCGGGATGCAGCACGTCGATCAGCCCCAGGGCCCGCATGCGCTCGGCCCGGATCCACTGCTCGCGCCCCGGCCTGACCCGCGGCACGATCAACGCGCGCTTGTCGAACGAGAGGACCTCGCACACGGTGTTGTAGCCGCCCATCGAGATCACGCGGTCCGCGCGCTCGACCAGCCCGATCGGGTCGGGGAGAAATTCGACGAGCCACAGCCGCGGGCGCCCGCGCATGGCGCGGTTCAGGCGCGCCCGGCTCTCCTCCGCCATGTAGGGGCCGGTCACGACCAGGCCGAACATGTCATCGGGCAGGTCGGCCTGGACGAAGGCCTCGGCCAGCCCGCCGCCGTCGGATCCGCCTCCGACCAGGCAGAGCGCGAGCCTTCCTTGGGGCAGGCTCGACACCAGCATGTCCGTCCAGGGCCGGGCCAGCTCCAGGCGTGGTCGCTGGTCGAGGTAACCCGTGAAACGCACGCGGTCCGCGAACTCGTCGAAGACCCCGTATTCGCGCAGCGGGTTGTATGCGGTTGGATCGGAGTAGATCCAGATGGCGTCGTAGCACTCGCGCACGGTGTCGTGGTAGGCCGGGTCGGACCACAAGCGCTGGACCGTTTCGCGGTCCTGGAGGACGTCGCGCAGACCCAGAACGCAGCGCGCCTTGGCGCGCTTGCGCAGACGCTTCAACGTCCCGGCCAGCTCGCGAGCCGCGCCCAGTGGCAGGTGATCGGCGATCAGCACATCCGGGTCGAACTGCTCCATCGCGCCGCGGATCACGCTGCTGCGCATGGCGACGAGGTCGTGATCCGAAATGTCCATGAACCGCGGCGCGTAGCACCCTTCGTCCTCCTTGCGCATGGACGGCAGGGTCACGCAGTCCACTCCTGCCGGCATCGGCAGCGCCTGGGCGATCGAGGCGTTGCGCCGGATGTGCCCGAAACCCACCATCCCCGGCGAGTACATGGCGACCCGGCAGGGTCCACTTCCGTTGTGCGACCCATTGCGTGATGCCACGGTCACCCCCTCACCCGATCCCCGCACTCGACGGAGGATGCGCATGGATCCCAGTCGGTTCGGCTTCATCGGCAGTGCCGATCACGGCGCGGACTTCCTCGAGACGGAGTCGGCCCGCGCGTGCGTCGGCGTTGCGCGGTCGACCGCCGTACGCCGGGCTCCGAGCCCGGCCTGCGTGCGCGGCTCGCGGTGGTTGCGGTCGCCGAGCCGGGGCGGCAATCCGACGCAGTGGTAGTCGAGCCCGGCGTCCACGGCGTCCTGCGGCTCGAAGATACGACGCAAGTCGAGCAATACCGGGTGGCGGAGAAGGGAAGCCACGCGTCGCAGGTCCAGGTTTCGGTACTGCTCCCAGTCGGTTGCGACCACCAGCGCATCGGCGTCATGCACCGCCTCGTACGGCGCCTCCGCGAAGCGCATGCGCCTCCCGAGCGCCGTGGTCCTGACGTTCGGCATCGCCATCGGGTCGTGCGCCACGACCGAGGCGCCACGCTCCAGGTAGATCTCAGCCAGGCGGAGACCGGGGGACTCGCGGATGTCGTCGGTCTCCGGCTTGAACGACAGTCCGAGGAGCGCGATCCGGGGCGCGGGAAGCGCGCCCAGGGCCGCCTCGGACTTGACCACCATGCGCTCCGCCTGGGCGCGGTTCACCTCGAGAGCCGCAGACACGACGCGCAGCGTCACACCGCATTCGGCCGCGAAGCGCAGCAGCGCCTGCGCGTCCTTCGGGAAGCACGAGCCTCCGAAGCCGGGGCCGGGGTGAAGGAAGCTGGAGCCGATGCGGTGGTCCAGTCCCATGCCGTGCGCGACCACGCGCGCGTCCGCCCCTACGCTCTCGCACAGGTTCGCGATCTCGTTGATGTAGGAGATCTTGGTTGCGAGCAGGCAATTCGACGCGTACTTGATCATCTCGGCCGACTCCAGGGTCGTCGCCACCATCGGCGTTCCCTGGAGAGAGAGCGGTCGGTAGATCCTCCGCATGAGCCGCTCCGCGCGAACCGAGTCGGTCCCGATCACCACGCGATCGGGATGAAGGAACGTCTCGATGGCGCAGCCCTCCTGGAGGAATTCCGGGTTCACCGCCACCTCCAGGAGGGCACCGTGTCCGTTGCGGCTCGCGATCTCGTGTCGCAGTCTCCGGGCCGTGCCCACGGGGGCTGTGCTCTTCTGGACCAAGAGCATGGGCCGGGTCGGAGCGCTCTCGATGACGAGATGGCAGGCGGCGAACAGTGCGCTCAAGTCCGCAGAGCCATCGGCGCCCGATGGCGTGCCCACCGCAATGAACACAGCTTCGGCCCCCGCCGTCGCGCGGGCCGGGTCCGCCTCGAACGCCAGGCGGCCGCGGGCGTGGTTCCTCTGCACGAGCGTGTCGAGTCCCGGCTCGTAGAAGGGCATCTGCCCGAGCTGGAGCCGCCGGATCTTGTGGGCGTCGATGTCCATGCAGGTGATGATGTGGCCGAGCTCGGCGAGACAGGCGCCGCTCACGAGCCCTACATATCCGGTGCCCAGCATCGTCATGCGGTTCATCGCTGCCCTCGCACATTTGTCGCGCGTCTGTGACGCGCTGTCGCGGCCTTCTTGCGCCGGCGCAATGGCGGCCGCCATTTGCAAGCGCCGTACCAACGCTCGACGTCGCATGCGATCGAGCTAGTCCGGGCAGGATCAAGCGATTCCGGCGAAGATCGGCGCGGGCCGGCGATGTCCGTTTGAACAAAGTGTTTCTGCAGTACTACAAAATGTGTAATTTCGTCAGAGCCTGGTGACGCCTGTGGGGTCGTGCGACAAATACTCCGGGGAGACAGGCGCTTCGCCAAGCTGCGGAAGAGCCAGCCGCGGGACTAACGTGCCGGGCAATCAGATACTGAGTGTCTGTAGGGTCGGTCCCCGCGGCGGGGCCCCCGTCCGTTTCCTCCCTGCTGCTCGTCGGCAAGTCCCGGCACGAATATTGATGGCGGCGATGCTCTCGTTCACCCGGGAGGCGGCGTGGCTCGCATCCTGGGAGCAGCATCCAGGCCTCGGGACGCGCGAGCGGCGCTCGCGGGCGTTGCGGCGCACGGGGCGTCGTCACGGTATGGAATTCCGCTCGCCGAGCGGGGCCGGCGCGTTTCACGACGGCTCGCTCGGCGGTCGGGTCTCACGAAACCGGGTCTACAGCATGGCCATACGCTTCCGCACGCTCGTCATCCTGTTTGCGGTTGCGCTCCCCGGTGCCGAAGCGGGCGCGCACATGGCGCCCCACGCTCGGGTCGATGCGCTCACGCTCGACCTCGCGCGCCGGCCTGACGATTGGCGGCTATGGATCGAGCGTGCCCAGGCGTATCTCGAGGACGGGCATCCGACCGCCGCGCTGAGCGATCTCGACCGAGCCGAGGCCTTGGCGCCCCGCCGGCCGGAAGTGCCGCTCGAACGCGGGGCCGCTCTGCTCGCCCTCGGGCTCGCCACGCCGGCCGATGATGAACTGACCACCGCGATCGAGCGCGCCCCGTCGGACGCGGAAGCGCATGGGCTGCGGGCGCGCGCGCGCATCGCGCTCGGTCGCCCGCGCGAGGCGGCTGCCGACTTCCAACGCGCGGTCGAGCTATCCGAGCGGCCATCCCCCGACCAGTTTCTGGAATGGTCCCGCGCCCTCGCGGCCGCCGGGGCCGGTCGGATCGATGAGGCGCTCCGGGTGTTGGAGCGTGGTCTTGCGACCCTGGGGGAGAGCTTTGCGCTGGTGGAGGAAGGCGTGCGACTCGAGTGCGCCCACGGCGCGTACCAGGCAGCGCTCGAGCGCATTGAGCGACATCCCACGGCGTGGGGCTCGAGCGCGGCGCGCCGCGCGCGCGGCGCGGATGTGCTGCGCGCGGCCGGTCGCGAAATCGAGGCGCAGGCCGAGTACTCGGCTGCGCTTGCCGAACTCGAGGCCGCGCCACACCGGCACGCCGCTCGCGCGTCGTCGCTCGAGAATCGAATCCACATCGCCTTGAGGCAAGGACCGCCCGTCGCCGCTGGGCCTTGAATCGGGTCCCTGCATTCCGCGGCGCGGCACGAGGCCCGGGGCAGCCGGTCCTCCCGCGAGTCTCGCCCGCGATCGGCCTGGTTCTCGCCGTGGTCGTCGTGTGCGCGACGCATCGCGATGGAAGCGCGTTGCCTCCTGGGTTCCCCACCGAGCGGCCGTTGCCCGCGCAAATCGTCGGAGAATCGGAGGGAAGTCCGAACCCCTTCGCCGGTGCTACCGTGACCCGCGGTCCGTACCTGCAGTGTGCCACGCCGACGAGCATCGTGATCCGCTGGCGGACCTCGATCCCCACCGACGCGCGCGTAAGGTGGGGAAGGACCGCGGGCCGCCTCGACGTCCGCGTTTCAAGTGTCGCCGTAACGACGGAGCACGAGATCATCGTCACCGGCCTCGATCCCGGCACGCGCTACTGGTACTCCGTGGGGACCGGCTTCGGCCAGCTCGCGGGAGACCCGACGTGTGCTTTCGTCACGCCACCGCCGGTTGGCTCGGCGCAGCCCGTGCGTGCGTGGATCATCGGCGACTCGGGCGAGGCGGGACCGATCCAGGGTTCCGTGAGGGATGCCTTCCTGGCGTACACCGGCTCGCGCGGGGCGGATCTCTTCCTGATGCTGGGGGACAACGCATATGGCGAGGGCTCCGACTCCGAGTACCAGGCAGGTGTGTTCGTGCCCTACGCGCTGCCGCTGCGCCAGTGGACCTTGTGGCCGACCCGCGGCAATCACGACGGTGTCTACTCGGGGGCCAACAACGACTACTACGACTTCTTCTCCCTGCCGGCGCACGCCGAGGCCGGAGGCGTCCCCTCGGGGACCGAGGCCTACTACTCCTACGACTACGCCAACGTTCACTTCGTGTGCCTGGATTCGGAGGGCTCGGACAAATCGCCGGGCGGCGCGATGGTGACGTGGCTGCGCGCCGATCTCTCTGCGACGAGCCAGCAGTGGGTCATCGCCTACTGGCACCACCCGCCCTACAGCAAGGGCTCGCACGACTCGGACACCGAGAGCGACCTGATCGCGATGCGGCAGAACGTGGTGCCGATCCTCGACGCGCTGGGCGCCGACCTGGTGCTCTGCGGTCACAGCCATTCGTACGAGCGCTCGTTCCTGCTGCGATGGCACTACGGGCTGTCCACCACGCTCACCAGCTCCATGAAGGTGGACTCCAGTGACGGGAGGCGCAACGGCAACGGGCCCTACGTGAAGCCGGTGCCGCCGCGGACCCCGTCCGCCGGAATCGTCTACACGGTTGCGGGGAGTTCCTCCAAGACCGGCGGCGGTTCGCTGAACCACCCGGTCATGGTGTCGTCTCAGGACGTGCCGGGCTCGCTCGTGCTGGACGTGAACGGCTCCGTGCTGGACGTGCGCTTTCTGAATTCGGCAGGGGTGGTAGCCGATTCGTTCACGGTCGTGAAGGCTGGGGTGGCTTCGGTGCCAGCGGATCCCGCTCGCGGCTTCTCGATCGTCGGCATCTCGCCCCGGCCTTCGCATGGTCCCGTCGAGCTCTCCTATCGCCTGCCGTACCCGGGGCGGGTGAAGGTCGCGATCTACGACGCGGAGGGTCGGCGTATCGCGAAGGTCGCAGACGGCGATGAGCCCGCCGGCGAGCGGCGCGTGCGCTGGGACGCGCGCGATGCGGCGGGATCGCCGATCGTCGCAGGGGTCTACTTCGCGGTCGTGGAGCTTGCCGGCGAGCGGCGCGTAGCGCGGGTGGTGCTGACGCGCTGAGCGACGCCGGGCCAGCAGGCTCGCCGACCCACCGCAGCTTCCGGCGCGTGGCTGGGGCGGTGGGGCCCTCAGGCCGCGACCGTCCGCGACAGCAGCGGGACCGGCTGAACTCGAGGAACCGATGTTCTTCCGCGCGCCGGCCGTGCTCG
>VBOS01000401.1:0-5666 GCA_005893185.1 Candidatus Eiseniibacteriota bacterium | reverse complement strand
TGTAGGAGCGCCGGCTCATGGCCGGCGTGTTCCCGAGCCAGTTCGAGGTCTCGCGCACAGCCCCGGCGATCGCCCTCTTCATCCGCGCGCGCCCGGCGTGCGGCTTGCGCTGCGGGTGCGCGGCTTCCCATTCGCGCTCCGTGGCTGCCGCATGGGACAGCGCTCCGGCGCACAACAACGTCCCCGCCCACGTCCGGAAGTCGCGGGCGCTGAAGCGCGTCCCCATCACGCGCTTGATGTAGGCGTTGATCTGCGCGCGGCTCAGGTCGCGGACCACGCCGCGGGCGTCCTCGTACTTGAACACCTCGTTCCCGGGGCGCGCCTTCATCTCGCGCACCAGCGCCGCCAGCCGGCGACTGCGCACCTCGTGACGCTGGCGCTTGCCGTGCTTGCCGCGATAGTCGAAGCGGATCGTGTGCCCGTCCACGGTGACGTGGCGCTTGCGCAGCGTGGAGAGCCCGAAGCTGCCGTTCACGTTGGCGTACACCTGGCTGCCCGGCCGCAGGAAGCAGGTCGAGAGCAACGCGATCGCGCACGCCGTCACGCGCTCGAGCGGGAAGCCGGGCCGTCGCAGGTCGCGCTCGAGCGCCCGGCGCAAGCTGGGCAGGGCCTCGCCGAATGAGATCAACCGGTCGTACTTCGCGCGCGAGCGCTTCGCCGAGTGCGCGCGCAGGTAGAGATACTGCCAGCGACCCGCTGCGTCGCGGCCCACCGCCTGCACCTTCCCGCGTGGTGAACGCGCGACAGCCACCTCCCTCCACGCCGGCGGGATGCGGAGCGCAGCGATGCGCTTGGCGTCAGCACTGGAGACGGCGCCGCCTTCGACGTTTTGGTAGGTGAACCCCGTGCCGGAGTCCCCCAGACGCCGGATGCCGGTGCGGTAGATCGCGTCGCGCAGCGTCATGGCGCCGTGCGGACGACCGAAGGGATGACGAGCTTCGTGGTCGAGTGCATTCTGCAAACTCCGGTCGAGCCGATGGCGCGCGCCGGTCTTCCAGGAGAGCCGGCCGTCACGCCGTCGTTTCAGAAGCGCCGCACTGCAGGACTCGGGCCGAAAATGGCCTGCGCCGGACCCGTGGCGTGGGGTGGGGTCGCGGCGGCGGTGGGTTCCGGTGCAGCTGGGGCCGACCGCTCGGGCGGAGGATTCGCGTGAAGGCAACGGGTTAAGGGCGAGAGGCTCCGCCCTCTCTTTCCCCATGCGCTCAACTTCCCTTGGCGTCAATCGGGCGTTCCCACCCAGCGATCACAGCTCGCGCAAACGCGCCGCTCGAGGCCGATCGCGCCCGACACCATGCGATTCGCGCTGCGGTGCGGGAGGTTGACATGGAATTGGCACGAGAGCGCTCGACGAATGCTACGGTGCTGCCGATGGGCGAATCCATGGACGAGAGTCGGCGCAGATTCTTCCGGCTGTTGATGGCGGCGCCGCTCGGGCTCGCGGCCGGAGCGCTCCTGCCGTCGTGGGCGGCGGCGCTCGCGGCACAGGTCGAGGCGGCGCCGGATTCATCTGCGCGCCGCGCCGCTCCCGCGACCCGCGACCTTGCGCCCACGCCCGAATGTGGCGACGACGACGAGCCCACTCCTGCCGAGACCCAGGGCCCGTTCTTCACTCCGAATTCTCCGCTCCGCGGCTCGCTGATCGAGCCGGGAACGACGGGCACCCGGATCACAGTGGTCGGGAGCGTGTTTTCGCGGGACTGCCGCCCCATCCCCCGCGCTCTTCTCGACTTCTGGCACGCGGACGAAGCGGGCGATTACGACAACGTCGGCTTCAAGCTCCGCGGCCACCAGTTCACCGACGCGAACGGCCGCTACCGGCTCGAGACCATCGTCCCGGGTCTCTACCCGGGGCGCACGCGCCACTTCCACGTGAGGGTGCAGGCCCCGCACGGCCGGTTCCTCACGACCCAGCTTTATTTCCCCGGCGAGCCGCGCAACCGCAGGGATTTCCTCTACCGTCCCGATCTGCTGATGGAGGTGAAGGAGGCGGAGGGTGGCCGGCAGGGCCGCTTCCACTTCATGCTCGAGACGGCCTGAGAGATCACGGCCGCGAACTACCGCGGAGCGTTGCCCGCGGTGGCGGGCCTTTCACTCGTCGCGGCTCGAGCGGGGTTCGAATGGACGGATGCGCGACGGCAGGTCGGGGCTGGGAACGGAGCGGATGAAGCGGGCCTCCGCCACCTCGGGCGTGATCTCCTCCTGGAGCGCGTTTGCGATCTCCAGCGCCTCCTCGGCGTCGCCCGAGCAGGGGCGCAGCGTGAGCCGGCCGGCCTCGGGCTCCGACACATCGATGCGCTGCCGCCGGGAGGCGAGCCAGTCGCGCAGGCGCCTCAGCGTGTCGGGGCGGCTCTCCTCGACCCGCACTTCGGGCAGCGCCACGAGCATGGCATCCGCCGCGCGATAGACGAGCTGGACGGCGTGCACGGCGCGCAGCGACTCGAGGGCAGCCAACGGCACCTGCGCGAGCACGTACTTGCCCCGCAGGCGGCGCGCGTCCGCGAGGATCCGCCGGCGCACCGACTCCGCGATCATGGCGAAGGCCAGCGCCTCGGTGTCGAGCGCCCACAGGCTGCTCTCGACCTCGAGCGGCACGCGCTTTCCGGATGCGTAGAAGTAGGGCACGTTCGTCACGGCTCCCTCGTGCCCGGCGCGGTCAAGCGCCCCGCAACGCCGCCCGGAGGGCCGCGTAGGCGTTGAGCCTCCGCGCTCCGGCGCGCCGGCTGCCGTGACCTCCGCTTCCGGGCAGTGGGTCGCACGTGCGAACCATGATGTCGCGGATCCGGGAAGCGGTCAATCGCGGAGCGACGGCGAGGATCAGCGCAGCTGCAGCCGCGACGTGGGGGGTCGCGGCCGATGTGCCGTTGAAGTCGGCGACGAAGTCGGCACGACCGTAGCCGCGCGGCCCGTGGAGATCGGTGGTGGTGATCCGTACGCCCGGCGCCAGCAGGTCGATGCCCGGGCCGCGGTTCGTGCCCCACCACGATTCGCCGTCCCGGGAGGTTCGCGTCTTCATCTCGTCCCACGGATTCGAAGCACCCACGCCCAGCACCAGCGGCAGGCAGGCCGGGAAGCTCACAGGCCCCTGGTCGTTCCCGACCGCGGCTGCGAGCACGCAGCCGAGACCTCCGCGGCCCTTCGTGCGCGCGCGCTCGAAGGCGCGCGTGATGACGTCGGTCGGCGGGCCTCCGCCCCACGAGCTCGAGATCACGTCGGCGCGCCCCTCCTCCCAGCACCAGTCGATCGCGTCGGCGGTGTCGAAGTCGTCGAGGATCCAGTGGCCCCCCCCGTCCCCGCGCGCGATCCGGACGGCGACCAGGCTCGCGAGCGGCGCGAGCCCCGACACGGACGAGTCGCGCGACAGGACGACGCCCGCGCACGCCGTGCCGTGGGCGTCGTCGCCGTCGGGAAGCGCGCGCGGGTTGCCGGATACCACGTCCAGCTCCGCGACCACTGCCGGCTCGAGGCTCGGGTGATCCGTGTCCACGCCCTCGTCCAGCACGGCGACTCGTACATCTGGGCTGCCGCGCGTGATCGTCCAGGCGGCGAGCGCGTGCACGTCCGCGCCGTAGAGGCCCTGCCGCCCGTCGTTGTGGAGGTTCCACATCCCCCCGGCGTCGGCGTGCGGGATCGGGAGTGGGAGCGCGCGCGTGTGGAGAAGCGCGCGGATGAAGTTGGGATGGGCCGCCGCCACACGCCCGCGCCGAACGAGCCTCTCCCCCACGTCGAACGCCGCCGCCACGCCCGCCGCACCACCCTGCGGGGCGCGCAGCAGGACCTTGCCCTGACGGCCCTCGCGCATGATCTCGAACCCGTGCTTGTCGCGCAGCCACAGCAGCTCGGAAGCCCGCGCACCGTCCACGACCACCGTATGCGTGGGGAGCGTGACGGCACCCGAGCCCGGATCGCTCTGCGCGAGCAGATCCGCGCCCGACAGGTCGTGGAACAGCGTTCCATGCCACCCGCCGCGACCCCGGATGGCATTCGCGACGTGGCCGGCCGCGAGCGCCTGTTGGGAGGCCTGACCTCCGGCGTGAGCCACCCCGCCGCGTGTGACGCGCGGTGCGACTCCGGTCAGCGACGCCGCGTGGAAGCGACGGACACGGCCCGCGGCGTAGTACTTGAAGGTCGCCAATTGGCCTCCGGTGAATCGCGATGCCGGAGCCGCTGCGGCGTGAAGCCGCCCGGCCCGTTCGGGCGCCTTGGGGGTGGAGCGCCGTCCTGGCTGCGCGTAAAGGAGCGCACGCGCCCTCGGCAGACGAACCTCGCGGCCTCGATCTCCTGTTATCGGCCGATCGCGAAGGATTCTTGAACGGCTGCGCCCACGCCGGCTTGCTCACGGTGCGCCCACGACCTTCCGATAATCCCGGAGTGATGGTGCGCTCCGTTGACGGCGGCCGCTGGACCGCGACGTTTCGCCCGGGAAGGCGCGCGCGGCTCTTCGGCACGAGCTTCCTCGCGCTGTGGCTGTGCGTGTGGGCGGCGGGCGAGGCGTTCGCGCTCGGGATCCTCCTCGCATCGCTCGGCGTCCGGGGGGGACGGCACATCCTCTCGACGCTCACTTCATGGGGCGCATCGCTCGCTCCCGAGCTGGCGCATCGCACAGCATGGCGCGCAATCCCGGGGCCGCAGAATGCCGGGCCACTCGCCCTCGCCTTCATCGAATCGTGGCTCGCGATCTGGACGCTGGCCGGGGCAATGGCGGCCTACCAGGGAGTGCGGCTGCTCACGAGCGAGGACCGCGTCGCATGGGACGGCGCGGGAGTCGAGATCCTCCGCCGCATCGGACCCTTCCGAGCGCGTCGCAGCTGGCGAGCGGATCAAGTCGAGCACCTGTCCCTGAGCCGCCGGGACCGTGCCCTGCTGCTCCACACCCCGCGCGCCACGCACGCGATCACGCAGTGGGGCTCGAAGGCCGAGCGCGCGGCGGTCCGAGACGAGATCCGGAAGGTTCTCGGCAGCCGGGCGCGCGCGGCCGGCCCGGACGTTCCAGCCGGGTGGGCGTTCTCTCCCGCGGCCGAAGGCGCCGCGCTGTTGGTGCGCGATCCCGTGGCCCGTCGCGTGCGGGCCGCTGCGGCCTGGTGGGGGACGGTCGTGCTCGCGGCCGCAGCGTGGTTCGCCTGGTCGCGAGGTTACCTGGTGGGGAGCCCGGGGTTGGCGGGTGACGTGGGCGCGCTGCTCGCGCTCCTCGGACTCGGCGCGTGTGTCGCGGGCAGCGCGTGGCTCTCGCTCGGGGGCACGCGGATCATCGTGCGCAAGGGCGCGATCGAGTTCCGTCCCGGCCCGCTCGCGGGGCGCTCGGCCGCGATCCTCGAGAAGGTGACCCTGTTCGTCGAGCACACGACGGACGACGACGGCGACGACTGGTTCGAGCTGCAGGCCCGCTCCGGCCAGCAGCGCCGCACGATCGACCGTCGCATGAACGAGTCCCGCAAGGTCCTCCAGCTCGCGCGCTGGATCGCCGAGAAGAGCGAAGCGCAGCTCGAACTCGGACGCGGCGTCGAGGGCGACGAGAGCGAGGCGCTGGCGGCCTGATCCTCGCAGCTGCGGGACGGCGCCTCAGCGCGCCGCGCTCAAAGCCGAAGCATCTCCATGCGGTCCGGCTGGTTGGGCACGACGCAGATGAACTCGAACGTCTCCTGGCCCTGCACTTCGTACCAGTGCGGCGT